>CALGAJ010000112.1 GCA_937951975.1 uncultured Desulfotignum sp. | reverse complement strand
GGGGAAACACGATCACCAGGTCGCACCCGGTCTGGATCTCCGGGGGCGGCCCCATAACCCGGACCTCCCACCCGTTTTTTTTGAGCAGGTTTTCCGCCTGGATCACCTCACTGGTGTGTTCAAACACCAGGATGCCGTGATCCGTCTGAAACGCGTTCTTGTCGCTTTTTCTCTCTTTTGTGTCTCGTGTTTTTTTAAAAAATTTGAACAAACGTGCCACCTGAGTATGTGAATCATTGTTTGACAATGGTCAGATGATATTCATCCCCGGTTTCCCGGATATCCGTCACCCGGCAGTTCTGACTTTCAGCGGCCCTCGATACATTTTCCTTGGAAGCTTCCGTGTCCACCAGCACTTCAAACCGGGTATCTTTCGGAGATTTGACCGCCTCCAGAAACATGAGTACAGGCTGGGGACAGGACAACCCTCTGGCATCGATGGTTTTTGTCATGATTTTTATCTCCTTCAGATTATTGTTTGCGCATTGACATGCCAATGGCCAGGCACACAATGAATCCGACAATGACTGCGGCAATCCCGTGGGGTCCCACCCCGGCCGGAGAACTGGCCAGGCCGAAATTGTGGGCAAACCCTGCCCCGACAATCATGCCGAATACAAATATGGCGGCATCCCCGTCCCCTTCACCGGCCATGAACAGCTGACGGCCGGGACAACCGCCGGCCAAAGCGAATGCCAGCCCGGCCAGAGCCATGCCGGCAAAGTTCCACAGGTGCAGGGTGTGGGCCACGGGCTGGTTTTCAAATCCCATTTTAAACTGACCCAGCACGAAATTGGCAATGCCTGCCACCACCAGCAGGGTGATGACACCGGTCAAAAGGTGCATCTGCCGGAACAGCAGCAGGTCCCTGAACGCGCCCATGGTGCAGAACCGGCTGCGCTGGGCCAGAACCCCGATCACCAGGCCGGCAATCAGGGAGATGAGCAGCGGCGCATGCATGGCCCCGGGTCCTTTGACGCTGTAGAAAAGAATACCGCTCTGCGGTTCCCCTTCCACCTGGGGAAACAGCAGCATCAGCAACAGGAACCCGAGCATCACCACGGGCATGAGCAGGCCGGCCGCCGTGTGGGTTTTCTGGGTCCGGCCCAGGTTGTAGCCGTTTTTCAGAAACAGGGTGCCCAGCCAGATGCCGAACACCAGCCCGGCCAGTCCCAGGATCGCATTCAAATCCCCGCCGGCCAGGCGCAGCAGGGCCCGCCACGGGCATCCCAGAAACACCAGGGCCCCGATCATGGCGAAAACGCCCAGCACAAACCGGACAAACGGGGCCGACCCGGTTCTGGGCCGGAAGTCCTTGAACGCCAGGGCCGCTGCCAGGGATCCCAGGACAAATCCGATGATTTCGGGCCGCAGGTACTGCACCACGGCGGCCCGGTGAAATCCCAGAGCGCCGGAGATGTCTCTTTCAAAACACGCCACACAGATGCCCATGTTGCCGGGGTTGCCCAGTTTCTGGAGCAGCGGCGCCAGAATGCCGATGGCCGCGCCCACGGCAATGATGCCCGTGCGGGTGGCCAGAAAATTCTTTGTCATGGATGTGACTCCTTTTCAATGAGTGGTTCAACACAGTGCCATTTGCAAAACAGCGTTTTAGTAACTGATGGGGCCGCACCCAGTCAAATTGTTAATATTGATCAGTTCGGAAAGAAAATATAGAAAATATGAATACCAGACAGGGGGGACAGGTGACCGTGTTCAAGCGTCCTGAGGCGGCACGCCAATCAAGATTCCTGGTTTCCGGGAGGTGCCTCCGACCCTGGGGATAATAACTGTTGCATGTATCTTTTGGCTGTTTTATAGACGGGCATGGACTTTTTTTCAAATGACAGCCTGTGACACCCAGGGGAAAAATGAAAATCATTCTTGCCACCTCCGGGTCCAGGGGGGATGTCCAGCCCATGATCGCCATCTGCCTGGCCTTGAACGCTTCCGGCCATGATGCGATGCTGCTGGGGCCACCGGAAAACGCATCATGGGCCGCCGGTCTGGGATGCCCCTATCAGGGGTTTGGCCAGGATGTGTCTGCCTTTATCGGCAAATTTCAGACGGCATTCTCTTTGCGTTCGGGCCTGGCCTTTCTTTTGTTTGTGAGAAAAGCGCTTGAGGAACAGTTCAGGTTGCTGCCGGACATCATCCGGAAGGCGGATCTGGTCGTGGGGTCTTCCCTGATGTTCGGGCTGGCTTCGGTTGCAGAGACCCGGAATATCTCATACCGGTATATTGCCTTCACCCCGCAGCTTTTTCCCTCCCGGTTTCACCCGTTTCCGGTTCTGAAAACACAGACCTTGCCTTTTTTAATCAACAGAATGTCATGGAAAACGGCAGAACTGCTGGATCAATTCAATTTTACCTGTCTGATCAACCGGTACAGAAAAAAACACGGGCTTGATCCGGTGCCCTATGCCTGGGACCATATCCTGGGGGAAAATACCATTGTTGCGGCGGATAAAGAGATTGCCGGAATGCCCGGGGATGTCAGACAGACATGGATTCAGACCGGATATCCGCACCTGGAAACGGCCGCGGAACAGGTTCCGGCTTTGGACCGATTTCTTGAAAAAGGGACAAGGCCGGTGTATGCCGGATTCGGCAGCATGCCCGTTAAAGACCAGATCAGCATCGTCCCCATTCTGATCAAGGCGGCCCGAAATCTTGGCCGGCGCATTATTCTGCCCCGGTTTCATGGGCTTTCAACAGAACATATCGCAGAACATGCCGCAGGGAAGGATGTGTTTTTTATCCGCGATTATCCTCATTTGCGGCTGTTTCCCAGACTGGATGCCGTCATCCATCACGGCGGCGCCGGAACAACCGCCACAGCGGGTGTTTCAGGCGTTCCCCAGATTATTGTGCCCCATATCCTGGATCAATATTACCACGGCCGACGCATTTTTTTGTCTCATATCGGGCCGGAACCGATTCCCAGGGCCATGTTAACCGAATCCCGGCTTACGGCTGCCCTGGAACAATGCCTTTTTGATCCCGGCATCCGGCAGGCTGCCGGAAAAACAGGGCAATCGATCAACCCGAAGAAATCGCTTGTCCGGATTGTTGAAGCAATAGTGTCACCCGGTCAGGCGGATGGCATGTCTCCCACAGGCTGACTTTTCAGTCCCATCAAGAACACCATCAAAACGGCCAGAAACTGTTGTCCTCCCAGATCCGCTGGTTCAGATCCTTCTGGAGGGCCAGCAGTTTTTCCAGGTGGGTCTGTTCCCAGTTTGACAGCCATTGGTAGAGCATTTTTTCCTCGAGATCCGTAGTGGTTTCAGCCCGCTCTCCGTATAGTTTGACCGCTTTCTGTTCAAACCCGATCGCCGCTGTGATGGCCGTCGCTTCAAACCCGGCGGCGTTGATTTTGTCTTTCAGGTCCTGACTGAGAATGGGCGGCGGGGTGTCTTTGGTCCCATCGGTTTCATATTTGCCGGCGGCAAATTTGCCGCTCTGCATGACGGATTTGAACTGGGCCTCCAGCATTTTCATGTGCTGGGCCTCCTCGTTTGCCAGGTCGTCGAAAAAATGTTTGACAGCCTCATCGCCTGCCTTGTCCCGGGCGGTCTCATACAGGCTTTTGCCCTGACGCTCCATCAGAAAGGCGTTTTTGAGGATATTGAGTGTATTTGTTTTTTCCATGGGATAGATCTCCTGTT
>CALGAJ010000111.1 GCA_937951975.1 uncultured Desulfotignum sp. | reverse complement strand
GATCCATACCGGTGGCAGATTCCCAAAACCGGGCAGATGCGGGTGCCGGGAATCATCTATTCGTCGGAAAAAGGCATCCGGGCCATGGGCCGGGACGGCAGCCTCCAGCAGGTGGCCAATGTGGCGACGCTGCCCGGGATTGTCAAGGCGGCCATGGCCATGCCGGACATTCACCTGGGATACGGGTTTCCCATCGGCGGGGTGGCGGCGTTTGACTGGGACACCGGTGTGATCTCTCCGGGGGGTGTGGGGTATGACATCAACTGCGGGGTGCGGCTGGCCACCACGGCATTGACGGAAAAAGAGGTCCGCCCCCATCTGGAGTCCCTGGCCAACCACCTGTTCCAGGCTGTGCCGTCCGGGGTCGGGTCCAAGGGATCGGTCCGGCTGTCTGTCCGGGACCTGAAACAGGTCCTGATCCGGGGCAGTGCCTGGGCTGTGGCCCAGGGATTCGGTGAAGACAGCGATATCGACCATACCGAAGAAAACGGATGCCTGTCTCAGGCAGATCCCGGGCTTTTGAGTGACAGGGCACTGGAACGGGGCAGAGACCAGCTGGGCACCCTGGGATCGGGCAACCATTTTCTGGAGATCGGGGTGGTGGAAGAAATTTTTGATGACCGGACCGCCCGGGTGTTCGGATTGTTTCCCGGCCAGGTGACCCTGATGCTGCACTCCGGGTCCCGGGGCCTGGGATATCAGGTGTGTGACGATCACCTGGCAGCCATGAAAAAAACCGTGGCCCGGATGGGGCTGGCCCTGCCGGACCGGCAGCTGGCCTGTGCCCCGATCCTTTCGGCGGAAGGACAGGCGTATCTGTCGGCCATGGCCTGTGCCGCCAATTTTGCCTGGGCCAACCGCCAGATCATGCTGCACCGGGCCCGTCAGACATTCATGGAAACCCTGTCCATCAGCCCCAACACCCTGCGCATGACCCTGCTGTATGATGTATGCCATAACATCGCCAAAAAAGAGACCCACCTGGTGGACAGAAAAGAGCAGACCGTGTGCGTGGTGCGCAAAGGGGCCACCCGGGCGTTCGGCCCCGGCCACCCCGGCATCCCGGACCGGTTCCGGGCCTTGGGCCAGCCCATCCTCACCCCCGGGGACATGGGCCGGGCCTCTTATGTGCTGTGCGGCACGGACACGGCCATGGAGGAAACCTTCGGCTCCACCTGCCACGGAGCCGGACGGCTGTTGAGCCGGAAAGCCGCCAAAAAAGCGGGCAAAGACCGGTCCATCCAGCAGGAGCTGGCCGAAAAAGGGATCCTGGTGAAATACACCGGCCGGTTCACCATGACCGAGGAGATGCCTGAGGCGTACAAGGATGTGTCCGACGTGGTGGGAGTGGTCCACGGCGCCGGAATCTCCAGGATGGTGGCCAGATTACGTCCCATGGCCGTGATCAAGGGATGATATCATGGATATTGTTTTCTGCAGCCATGCCTCCGGTTTTATCCGGCATCAGGGTAAAATATTCACACCTCCTCTTTAAAATCCATTCCACGGATGCTATATAAATAAAATACACGTGTTCTGTCGAGTGTGTTGGTTTTTCCGGCACTCAAAAAATTCCAAGGATCTTATTTATGACTGATGACACTCCCATCGGGGAGATGATCCCGTTTACCATCACCCGTTACCGGAACAATGAGCTCTGTGAGGAAGGTGCCCGTGTGGCGGCTGAAATCCCTTTGACCTTTCATGTCAACGACCGGGAACTTGCCACGCTCATGTGCACCCCCTCCCATCTCAAGGCATTTGCCTGCGGGTTTCTGATCACTTCCGGATTCATCACATCCGCAGATGACATCATCTCATTTTCCCTGGATGAAACCAAATGGCGGGCGGACATCGAAGTCAGGGATCTGGTGGATCCGGATCTGCTGGGTCAGCGGGTGTATACATCGGGTTGCGGCAAGGGGGTGATGTACACCTCCATGATGGAACTGTCCTCCCGGCATCCCATTCAAAGTGATGTCCGGATTCACGGATCCGACATCATCGAGGTGATCCGGTGGCTCCAGCACTGTTCGGACCTGCACCGGATCACCGGCGGGGTCCATTCCGCATCCGCCAGTATTGACGGCCGGATCCCGGATTTTTTTATCGACGATATCGGCCGGCACAATGCCGTGGACAAGGTGCTGGGCACATTGCTGCTGGAAAAAACCGACTGTTCAAGGGTCATGCTGGCATGCACCGGCCGGATCTCTTCTGAAATTGTTCACAAGGCCCGGCGTCTGGATATTCCGGTCCTGGCTTCCAGAGGTGCCCCCACCCACCAGAGCATCCTGCTGGCACAGGAGATGGGCATCACCCTTGTGGGATTTGTCAGGCCCACTAATTTTGCCGTATTCACTCATTCCCGAAGAATCTTAGAAAATGGAGATGAAACATGACGCACTCCCAAGACATTTTCACCACCGCCCTGGTCTATGAAAAAAAGATCCGGGACCTGTACCGGTCCGCCGTGGAAACCATTGACGATCCCCGGGGAAAAGAACTGTTCCAGGCCCTGGCCGATGACGAACAGAACCATGTGGCGTTTCTGGAGCACGGTCTGACACTTTTGAAAGATGAAAAAGGTCACGAGATGGAAAAACCCGGCACCTCGATCCCTTTTCCGGCCCGGGACTTTGAGAAAATCAAACAGATGGCCGACCAGATCCCCAAAGATATTCTGGGGGATCTGAAACGGGTGCTGAACGCAGCCCTGTCCCTGGAAATTGAAACCAGCCGGTTTTACCGGGATGCCATTCAGAAGGTGGACGCCGGCCCGGTTCGGGACATCCTGGAAAAATTCTATGACATTGAGCAGCGCCATGTGGAGGTGGTTCAGATCGAACTGGATTTTGCTTCCAACAACGGGTACTGGTTCAATTTCATGGAAACCGACATGGAAGACTAGATGCCCGCTGATCTGCTGATGTTTCTGCCAGCCGGCATGACCTGGGACATGCTGGCTGTCTATGGATTTCTGCTGGGAGTTGTCCTTCTTTTCGCCTTTGATGTGGTACGGGTGGACATGGTGGGAATGCTGGTCATCGTGTTGCTGCCCCTGTCCGGACTTGTCACCCCGGCTGAGGCCATCTCCGGGCTCAGTTCCAATGCCGTGGTATCCATCATCGCTGTCATGATTATCGGCCACGGCCTGGACAAGACAGGAGTCATGAACCAGGTGGCCGCCCGTATCATCCGGCTGTCGGGAAAAAGCCGGAACCGGATGATGGCCCTGGTGGCCGGCACCGTGGCCGTGATCTCGGGTTTCATGCAGAATATCGGGGCCGCGGCCCTGTTTCTGCCGGCGGTGAACCGCATCTGCCGGCAGCTGAACGTGCCCGTGTCCCAGGTGCTCATTCCCATGGGGTATGCCGCGGTCATCGGCGGGTGCATCACCCTGGTGGGGTCCAGCCCCCTGATCCTGCTCAACGATCTGGCCGGTTCCTGGTGGCGCGCCAACCCGGACCTGGTGGCCCATCAACCCTATTCCCCGTTTTCCCTGTTCTTTGTGGCCCCCATGGGCATCGCCCTGGTGGCGGCGGCCCTGGCTTATTTCATTTTTCTGGGGAAATGGGTGCTGCCGAAATCCGCACCGGTTTCCGATGCCTGCAACCTGTTGAACCATGACCTGGAATGCACCTATGGCCGGGAAGTGAGCAAGGTGTTCGAGCTGGCCGTGCCCGGCGACTTTTTTACCCGGCGCCTGGAGGAACTGGAACTGCGGCCGAAATACCATGCCACGGTGGTGTGCATCTCCAAGCGCAGCGGCCGGTACCGTGTCACCGAACCCGGGCGGGCCGATGTGATCGAACCCTTCGATGTGGTGGGCATTGTGGCCAACGAGGAACACGCCCGGGACCTGGCAAAGGAACTGGGATGGACCCTGAAGCCCGAACTCAACGACCTGTCCGGGGTGCTGTCCGTGGACAACGCCGGCATCACCGAAGCCATTGTCACGCCGAGGTCCGAACTGGTGGGCAAAACCTTTCACGAATACGGGTTCCGCAAGAAACTTCGGGTCAACCCCCTGGCCCTGTACCGCCAGAACCAGCTCATCCTGGAAAACATATCTGAAATCAGAATCCAGCCGGGCGATGCCGTGCTGCTCCATGGGGAATGGGAAAAATTTCATCTCATCCGGCAGAAACCCCTGCTGGCGTTCACCGAACATTTGAGAGGGGAAATCCTGTATCCGGAAAACGCACTCAAAGCCCTGGGATGCCTGGTTCTGGCCCTGGTCCTGGCCCTGGGATTCAACATCCAGCTGTCCATCGCCCTTCTGGCCGGGGCCGTGGGCATGGTGCTCACCCGGGTCATGACCCTGGACCAGGCCTACCGGAGCGTGGACTGGATGACCGTATTTCTGCTGGCCGGGCTCATCCCTTTGGGCATCGCCTTTGAAAACACCGGGGCCGCCGGATTCCTGGCCACCGGCCTGACCCGTCTGCTGCATGATTTTCTCAATCCCGTGACCCTGTTTCTGCTGGTGGGGGCTTTGACGTCCGGGTTCACCCTGTTTGTGTCCAACATCGGGGCCACCGTGCTCATGATTCCTCTGGCCATGAACATGGCGGTGCAGTGCCAGGCGGATCCCAAAATGGCGGCCATGCTGGTGGCCATTGCCGCATCCAACACCTTCGTGCTGCCCACCCACCAGGTCAATGCCCTGATCATGCGGCCCGGCGGCTACCGGGTCAAAGATTACGTCCGGGCCGGCTCTGGCATGACTTTGATCTATATGGGTGTGGTCATGGTCATGTTCTGGACGGTCTACGGCATGACCGCCTGAATCCGGCGCTTTCCAGCAGTAGATCTGAAAAAACCTTTACTTTCAATACCGGATGACTATTGTAAGTTTCAGAGCGGTTTTGAACACGACCCTTAACACGGACAAAGGAGTGATCATGAGAGAATTGAGTTTCTATTTTGAAAATACCAAAGGCACCGGCGTTCTGGCCACTGCTGACAGCAGCGGCAAAGTGGATGCCGCCATCTATTCCCGCCCCCATTTTCTGGAAGAAGACAAACTGGCCTTTATCATGCGGGACCGCCTCACCCACCAGAACCTGACCTCCAACCCGCATGCCACATTTCTGTTCATTGAAAACGGTCCGGGATACAAAGGCAAACGCCTGTTTCTCAAAAAAGCCAAAGAAGAGGAAAATCCGGAACTGGTGGGAAAAATCAAGCGCCGCAGATACACGGATGACAAACAGGAACCCCGGTTTCTGGTGTACTTTACTCTGGAAAAAGAACTGCCGTTGATCGGTGACGGTACTGACTAACTGCCACCCGTCATGAAAAAATTATCAGTCCGGGAAATATCTTTTAAGACACCATTCAACAAAAGATATTTCCCGGATTTTTAATGATATTTCAAATCAGTTGGAAAACACCGGGGCGAAAACCCAATCAAACGTCTTTGGACACATCAATCTCGCATTGATTATTGAGCCGGAGACGAAAAACATACACCGCAAGAATCACAATCGGAATAACCACAGCAAATCCGACAATGGGCAAAATGGTGAGGCTGACAATCGTCATGGCAACCGCTGCTGCCACCAGAAATCCAACAAATAAGTATTGCAGCATTTTTTGGGGAACACAGTCTCTAATTCCCATAGCGTCCTCCTTTCAAAATTAAAACCATCTGTTTCATTCAGACATCATGTCTGAATTGCAGCAGGCTTGATATTTAAAATATATAATACAGATATCGAAAAAAGCAACTGTGTTTGGACAAAATGACTTGACAATGAACAAATCGCTCACTATAATGTGAATTGTGAATCACAATTCTGATTGGAGCCTATGATGTCAGCCCGGAAAACAGATACAGAACAGCGCCAGGAACAGATCACCCAGGCCGCCCTTGACCTGATCAACGACAAAGGGGTCTCAGGGTTAAGCATTGCCGGCATTGCCCGGCGGGTGGGGATCGTACCCTCGGCGTTGTACCGGCACTTCACCAACAAGGATGCGGTAATCGATGCCGTGCTGGACCTGATCCGGCAGCGGCTCCTGGACAATGTGGCCCATGTCCGACAGCAAACTGATGTCCCACTGGAACAGCTTCGGTTGCTGTTGATCCGACATGCCTTCCTTCTGGACGAAAATCGGGCCATTCCGTCCGTGGTGTTCTCCGAAGCGGTCTATACTGGTGCGCCGGAACGGAAAGCCCGGGTCACAGGTATCATCACCGACTATTTAAAAGAGATTCAGGCCATCATCGCCTCAGGCCAGCAGGACGGTTCCATTCACAAAAAGATTGAACCAGTTACCGCTGCAGTCCTGTTTATGGGCATGATCCTGCCGGCAGCGATATTGTCGAATATTTCCGAAGGTCTTTTCGACATTGCCTCTCATGTAAAAAATGTGTGGCCGGCTTTCGTCCGATCCGTCTCAACCAGAACTGAATAAGGAAATATATGATCATGAGGGAAATCATTAATAAGATTCTCAAAAGATTTCTGATAATCATGCCGATCGTGGCAGCGGTTTTGGTGGTGGCATACCTGGTGACGCACAAGCCCGGTCCTGCACGGAAACAAGGACAGGAATCCATTAGGTCCCTTCGGGTCATCGAGGCGCCTTATGTGGATCTGATCCCGCGGGCTGTCGGGTACGGGGTTGCCGAACCCGGATGGATATGGGAAGCGGTTGCTGAAGTCAGGGGGACCGTCGTGTCCATTCATCCTCGATTGAAATCCGGAGAATTGATAGAAGCTAAAACTGTATTGGTTCAAATAGATCCAACGGAATACGAACTGGCGGTGGCCCGTTTGGAGGCAAATGCTGAAGAAACCCGGGCAAACCTCAAAGAACTTGCCGAGGACGAGGAGAATACCCAACAACTGATTGCAGTCGAGCAGCGATCATTGGCCTTGGCCCAAAAATCCCTTGAACGTAAACTTGAAGCGTTGAAACGCAACGCGATCTCCCAAGACGAGGTGGACCGGGAAGAAAGAAATTATCTTCAGCAAAAACAAAATGTGCAACAACTAAAAAACGCCCTTGCCTTGATCCCCTCAAAACAAAACGCCCTGAATGCGGCACTTGACGCACATCGGTCCAATCTCAAGCAGGCCAGAATTGATTTGGCCAAAACCGTCATCAAAGCGCCATATGATTGCCGGCTCGGTGATGTGGATATTGAAACCAGTCAGTTTGTGGGGGCCGGCCAGTCTCTTTTTAAAGCCCACGGAACCGCCGTCACCGAGATCGACGCCCGGTTTCGGATTGAAGAATTACGGAATCTCCTGAGCGAACAGACGCGCGGGCGATTTCAGCCGGGGATAAGCACGGGAGCGTTCAAAGATCTGTTCAGTGATGTCAGCGTGATCATCAGCCTGCAAAGCGGTGAATGGTCAGCTGAATGGGATGCCCGAATCGATAGAATACGAGAAAC
>CALGAJ010000110.1 GCA_937951975.1 uncultured Desulfotignum sp. | reverse complement strand
AGAGCAGCGCGGACAGATGTGCGATGCGTGATCCGGTACCCGGATGGGTTTTGAAATAATCAGGAATCCCTTCGATGCCCATGTAATCCGTAGCCCTCAGTTCATTGAGACTGTCCAGCAGTCCTTTGGGAGAAAAACAGGTTTGCTGGAGCATTGTAAACGCCTTTTGATCGGCTTCGGTTTCATTTTCCCGGGTATAGGTGAGCATGGATGAATATCCGGCAGCCATGGATCCCATGGTCAGGGCCTGGGCGGCATCCCCCCCGCCGCCGGCCGATCCCACGATAATGCCGGCCACTACGCCGGCCAGGGTGCCCATATTCACCAGTTTGGACCGGTCAATGGATTGGGACACATGCCGGCTGACGGCATGGGCGATTTCATGGGCCAGAATTCCAGCCAGTTCATCGGTGCTGGAAAGGGCCGTGATCAATCCCCGGTGCACAAAGATGTTCGCTCCGGGGCTGGCAAAGGCATTGAACGTGCCGTCATTGATCAGAAAAAAAGAAAAATTGAAAGGCTGGGGCGGCAGCTGTGCCAGTATATGCCGGCCGATTTCATTGATCATATGATTGGCCGCAGGATCGTCTAAAATGACCTGCTGCTGGTGAATCATCTGCATGAATTCATCCGCCAGTTTCAGTTCATCCGGTATGGAGATGGCAGATGTCCGTGCCGGCAGCACCGTCATCATCATAAAAAAAATCGCTGAAATGGTACTTGTGCGTTTCATATAAACGGGATACCTGATTTCTGGTTGAAGATTTATCCTATGATAATTATCATAAAAAATCAAAAATCAAAATAAATATCAGCGCTCGCCTCTTTTATACGGTGTGGAAAGCATGGCCGGGGCATTGAGTTTCCGGGGGTCTTTCAGGCTGATGAGCAAAAGAATCAACAATGTGGCGATATAAGGCAGCATGGCTAAAAAATTCGGCGATATGCCCAGCGGCTGCATCAGATACTGGACCACGAAAATCCCGCCGAACAGAAATGCGGCCCAGATGGCCCGGCCCGGGTTCCACAATGCGAAAATGGTCAGGGCAATGGCAATCCAGCCCCTTCCTGCGGTCATGCCTTCGATCCAGGATTTGGAATAGGAAATGGACAGATGGGCTCCGGCCAGCGCGGAGAAACCGCCGCCGATGATCACGGACAGATACCGGATCAAAAACACGTTCACGCCCTGGGTTTCCGTGGCTTTGGGGTTTTCTCCCGTGGACCGGATCTGAATGCCCAGCCGGGTTCTTTCCAGCAGAAACCAGGCCCCTAAGGCCAGTGCAACGGCCAGGAAAAAAAACGGACTCTGACTGAACACGGCCTTGCCGATGAAAGGGATGTCAGACAGGAACGGGATGGTGACATCTTCCATTTTTATGGTCAGGGGTTTGCCCACATAGGATTTTCCCACCATGCCGGACAGGCCCAGCCCCAGCATGGTCAACGCCAGGCCCGACACCACCTGGTTGGCCTGAAGGGTCACCGATGCCACCGCATGGATGATGGAAATGACCATGCCGGCAATCAGAGCCGCCAGCACCCCCAGCCAGGGGGACCCCGTGGTCATGGTGACAATGAAGGCGGTGACAGCGCCTAAGGCCATGACACCTTCCACGCCCAGGTTGAGGATCCCGCTTCGTTCACAGATGATTTCCCCGGTGGTGGCCAGAAGCAGGGGCGTGCCCGCCACCAAGGTGCGCTGAAGTGTTGATATGATGATCTCTTCCATGATCGGGATTCCTATGGGGTTGAAAATGTGATGGAAATTTTATGGTTCAGAAAATAATCACCCATGATCAGAAAGATCAGCAGGGTGCCGTTGACGATGTTTACCGTGGCGGCGGGCAGTCCTAAAGAAATCTGAATGGCATCGCCTCCCACCAGAATCCCCGCAAAAAACAGCCCGGATATGACGGTATACAATGGGTTGAGTTTGGCCAGCCATGCCACGATGATGGCCGTGAATCCATATCCCGATGACATGGAATCCGGGTATCCTAAGTATTGATGAATACCGGCGACCTCTCCCACACCGGCCATACCGGCCAGTCCGCCGGAGATGGCCATGAGAATCAGGGTGGTTTTCAGAAAATCGATGCCCGCATATTTGCCGGCTTCCGGATTTTCCCCCACCACCCGGGCTTCATATCCGAACCGGGTCCAGTAAATGATCATGGTCAGAATGGCGGCACAGGCCAGGGCCAGAATCAGGGTGACATAATGGATCCGGGATCCGGGAATCACACTGAGGATCGCTGCTTCCGGCAGGGTGTCAGTGCCGGGGAAACCGAACCGGGTGCCTCCTTTCCAGGGGCCCACAATGAGCATGGTCAGGATGTGGGCGCAGATATAATTGAGCATCAGCGTGGAGATCACTTCGTTGATGGCATATCTGATTTTTAAAATGGCCGGAATGATGCCCCACAGTGCACCGCCCAGAAAACCGGCGGCAAACATCAGCGGAATGATGCCCCATGAAGGCAGGGTGTCTCCAAAGGTCAGACCGGTCCAGGTGGCAAAAATCGCGCCCATGAGCAACTGGCCTTCGGCTCCGATATTCCAGAATTTGGCCCGGAAGGCCAGGGTCAGGCCGGCACCGATGAGAATCAACGGGATGGCTTTGGTAACGGTTTCCTTGAATCCGTATACAGACCCGAATGATCCCTGGAAAATTTCTGAAATGGCGAACAACGGGTTGACCCCGGCAATCATGAAAATAAAGCTGATGACCACAAGTCCTGCGGCCAGGGATAAGATATTGGTCATCACGACCCGCCATCGGGTGATCCGGTACCTGTCTGTGGATGTGATATGTATCATGGAGACAACTTTTTTAAAATTAAAATCAGAACCGTTTGGATCCGGCCATCATCAGGCCGATATCACACAGACGATCATCATCGGAATCAAAAATTCCCATGAATTCACCGGCAAAAAGCACACCGATCCGGTCGCAGAGTTCAAAAATCTCTTCCAGGTCTTCAGAAAACAGCAGAATACTGCTGCCCTGGCTGCGCAGTCTGAGCAGATGCTGTCGTAAAAATTCCGTGGCCCCCACATCCAGACCGTAGGTGGGGTGGGATGCCACCAGCAGCTGGGGGTGCTCACTGATTTCTCTTCCCAGGATCAATTTCTGAATGTTGCCGCCGGACAGGTTCCTGATCTGACTGTCGATGGAGGGCGTGGACACATTGAATTGCGTCACAAGATCCCGGGTGTGATCCTTGATATACCGGTATCTGAGAAAATGGCCCCGGGAAAATTTTTTTAAGTGATGCTGTTTCAAAATGGCATTGTCATACAGAAACAATCCCGGAGCAATACCGAACCGGATGCGTTCTTCAGGGACATGGGAAATTCCATGGTCATATATTTTGCGCGGAGACAGATTGGTGATATTTTTGCCGTTGATGATCACCTGTCCTTTGTCGATTTTCCGGATACCTGTGATGGCTTCCGCCAGTTCCCGCTGCCCGTTCCCCGCCACACCGGCGATACCGAAAATTTCATTTTCATACAGATCAAAGCTGATTCCCTTAATCGCCGGCAATCCCATGTCTCCGGTCACATGGATCCGGGATGCCCGCAGCACCGGGTTGCCCCGGGTCAGGGCTTCTCTGTTGATGTTGAAAACCACTTCCCGGCCCACCATCATCCGGGCCAGGGTTTTTTTGTCGGTTTTCCGGGTGTCTGCCCCCCCCACGATCCGACCTTTTTGAAGTACGGTGACCCGGTCGCAGATGGTCATGATTTCATCGAGTTTGTGGGAAATGAAAATCACACAATGACCGTCTTGTTTCATGCGCCGTAAAATGGTGATCAGTTCTTCAATTTCTTTAGGCGTCAGCACGGAAGTCGGTTCGTCCAAAATCAGCAGGTCCGCGCCGTTGAGAAGCGCTTTGATGATTTCCACGCGCTGCTGTTCTCCGGCGGACAGCTGCCAGATTTTTTTATTCAGATCAATGGTGAAATCAAATTGCCGGGAAAACTGCTGGATTTTTTCCCGAAGTTTGATTTTCGGGAAAAAAAACGGGGTATCTTTATATGCCAGAGCAATGTTTTCAATGACTGAGTGATTCTGAATCAGCATGAAATGCTGGTGAACCATGCCGATGCCGTGAAGAATAGAGTCCAGCGGCGTGGTGAGCTGCACAGGCATTCCGTTGATTCGGATCTGCCCGGCATCCGGCTGATAAAGCCCGTAAAGGATGTTCATCAGCGTGGTCTTGCCGGCGCCGTTTTCTCCTAACAGACCCAGAATTTCTCCGGATGCCACAGACAGGTGAATGTCTTTGTTGGCAGGTATGCCGTGAAAGGATTTGCTGATGCCATCCATTTCAAGGCGCTGTATTTTTTTCATAAGAATGCGGGTAAGGCCGGCCGGAATTTGCAAGTCCGGCCGGCCTTAAGATTGGAATTATTGGGGGATGGTGCCTTCCACATTGTCCACATAATACATGATGCTCAACAGATCGTCTTTGGAGGCGCGTTCTCCTGCCGGAATCTGAAGATTGCCTTTATTGTCGGAGATGGGACCGACAAACGGGTCAAATACATCCACACCCTGTTTCATCTGGTCATAGCGTGTCATCACCAGATCATACGCGGAAATCTCACCGAATTCTTCGGTCTGGACCATGGCCTGTTTCAGATCATCCACAAATTTGGGATTGATGGGATCGGTTTCATTGCCCCCCAGGATGGCAGCGCCTTCCTTTGCCAGCCACCAGATATCTTCATTGGTCCAGTTGCCGGCCTGGATATCTTCCAGGATTTTGACATACATCCCGCCCCAGTTCATGAACTGGCCGGATACCACGGAATCCTCACCATAAGGCTGCATGGCGGAATAGTGGCTGAAGGTATAAATCTGTTTGCCTTTTTCCGTGTGTTCCTGGCCTACTTCGATGACGGCAGGGGTGTCTTCGGTAAACGCCAGGGTGTCGCACCCTTCGGCAATCAGGGACTCGGCCGCTTCTCTGGCTTTGTCCGGTCCATACCAGGCATAAATCCATTTGACATGGACTTTGGCGTCCGGGTTGACGGCTTTAATCCCCAAGGCATAGGCATCGATGTGCCGGATCAGTTCAGGAATGGGAAATGCCGCCACATACCCGATTTTGTTGGTTTGGGTCAATGCGCCAGCCATGATCCCGTTTAAGTAGTACATCTGGTAAAGATCCCCGAAATAGGTGCCCACGTTGTCCGAGCGCTTGAACCCGGAACAGTGCATGAAAATCTTGTCCGGGTACCGTTCTCCGGCCTTGATGGTGGAATCCATGAACCCGAAGCTGTTTGTGAACACCACATCACATTTCTGCTGCTGGACCAGGCGGTCGATGATCCGGTCACTGTCCGCTTCTGACACCGATTCCACATACACGGTTTCCAGCCAGTCCAGTTTTTCTTCGGCAAATTTTCGGCCCAGATCGTGGGCATGGGAAAAGCCGTAATCTCCCACCGGTCCCACATAAATAAATCCAGCTTTGATTTTTTTGTCTTCCGCGCCGGCGGTACCTGCTGAAAAGCCCAGCATCGCAATGGAACAAATCAGCAGTAACAGGGTCCATTTCTTCATCCCGGGTCACTCCTTTTTTAAAGTTTAATAATTTTAAATGTCAGGTGGTCAATAAATCATATATAACAGAGAATAATACGCGATTTAATGGATATCAGTCAACCTTTATCAACCAGATATCGATCAATGAAGGATTTGACAGCCGGGGCGTATTCTTTTGTTTTGCGGGCATCGCTGTGTCCGGCATTTTTTGCAATATAGCAGACGACCTTTTCATGAACAAAACTGTGTTTGAGTTTCAGGGCGAATGACAGGGGAAACCGCCGGTCTTTTTCCCCGTGAATGAGCATGACCGGCATGGGGATGCGCCCTGCCACCCGGGCCGGGCTGTAGGCTTCGGTGGCACCCCGGTACAGGATGCGCATCCACAGCACAATTGCGGGGCCGAACAATTTGCCGAAAACCGGATTGAACCACCGGTACAGGCTTAACAGAGCCTCTTTGGTATGGGCATAGGAGGCTTCCAGAAACAGCAGCCGCACCATGGACGGATGCCGGGCCGCAGCAATGATGGCGCCGGCGGATCCGGCGGAATGGCCGTACAAAAGGACCGGTTCATTCACCCATTGGAGGACCGATTCGATATCTTCGGCAAACCGCACCGCGTTCATGCATTGTCTGGCACTGGAATTGCCATGGTCCCGGGCGCTGTGCATCACGGTGGTGAATCCCCACTGGGCAAAGATCTTCGCCCGTTTGACCATCCGGTCCCGGTTCCGGCCCCAGCCATGGGCAAACACCACAATACCCCGGGACGGCCCGTCCGGATCGATGCGCCATACTTCCAGACGACCCCCGTCCTTGGCCGGGATCATCGTGTCGGTGACGGTTCCCCATCCGGGCGGATCCTTGACCGGATTTCTGGGAATCTGCTGCACCAGCCAGGTCAGGAACAACGTGGCAGTTACATAAATCAGAGAGACACCTGTCAGAATATACAGCAGGTTCATCACATAGGGCAGCAGGGTGGTATCCGGCACATCCATTAGGCAGTTCTTTTTATCGGGGTTGACGGCAATCCCGGTATTATGCCAGACCCGGGGATGATTATCCAGTATGGGATGGAAATATCTGCCATTGGATTGTGTGCAAAAGAAAATAATATCAGTTGAGCATGGATGCCGCCCCCCGATGAGGGCACCTTACTGCCGGCCTGGAATCCACGGGGGTGGCTCCGACAGTCCGTCAGTAAGTCACCCCCATCGGGGGCTACTGTCGTGCATGGGGATGCCATGGTTTTTAATTGACACCAGACAGTGCGGCAGGATAAGTTTTCATCAGCTGGAATGTTTAACAAGGAGAAAGTAAATGGCACAATCCAATTGCAGTACCTGCCGGTTCCGCAAAAAATATGATAAAAATCCGCAATCACTGCTCGGGCGGTTATGGCGGTGGCACACAAACTGGTGCCCCGGGTGGAAAAAACATATGCAATCCCTTCCGGAAAATGAACGGAAAGTTATTGCTGAAAAATATGACATGCTGAAATTCAAATGATAAGGAATAAACCCGATGGCAGTTCCCAAGTTTCAGGAAATCATGCCTCCGAATCCGAAAGATTGTGTGGAGCGGTCAGCTCCGGTGAGGTGTTCGGTTTCCGGACTGTCAGAGCCTGTGGATCTCAGGCCGGAAACCGAACACCTCACCGGGGCGGGTCGAAGCAGTATAACGGGTCAGTACCTCATGATTTCTTATACGCCAGGGTCTTGAGCTTCACCAGTTTGTAGTCCCGGGTCCCCAGCCCGATCTGTTCAGCGTATGCCAGCTGATGGGACCAGTCCACATCCGGATACAGCCCCCGGAACTTGTCTTCCCCCGGGGCCAGGCAGGT
>CALGAJ010000109.1 GCA_937951975.1 uncultured Desulfotignum sp. | reverse complement strand
GGGTCAATGATTTACACATTGCGGGTCATGCCCGAAGTGAATCTTTGATCCTGGTCACAAACAACATGCGTGAGTTTGTAAGAGTTGAGGGCCTGCGGTTGGAAAATTGGATTAAAACAGGATAGGGATAAGGGATTACAAAACGATCAATCCGAGGTGTTTGCGGTGAGAATGTAAGGATGCAAAGTGTCAGAAATCCTGAACAAAAACTTGCAATGGCATCAGAAAATTTTTTGCAGTGTCATAGCCCAGAGACATCGTGACGATTTCGATAACATTTGATCCGGTATTTGATTTTTTTCTGCCGGACCGCCATCAGGGAAGAGACCTGGATTATCCATTGACCCGCAGAGCGTCGGTCAAAGATATCATCGAGTCTTCAGGGGTTCCCCATACCGAGGTGGGCGGGATCCGGTTCAACGGACGAAAGATCGATTTTGCCTTTGTGCCGGACGTTCCGGGGAACCTGCATGTCCACGGGATCGACGCGCCGCTGGATGTGCTCACCCCGTCTTTGCTGCGGCCGGACCCCCTGGACCGGGTCCGGTTCATCGCCGACGTGAATGTGCTCAAACTGGGGCGGCTGCTCATTCTACTGGGGTTTGACGTGGCCGGTTCCTCATCGTTTTCCGATGACCGGATCGCCGATTTGGCTGAATCGGAATCCCGCATTGTCCTGACCCGGGACACCACCCTGCTGAAGCGCAAAAAGATCGTGTTTGCCAGAAGAATCCGGGCCAACCTGCCCTATGACCAGGTGACCGAGGTGATGGATTTTTTCGGGCTCCGGGGTCAGACCGCGTTTTTTTCACGCTGCACCCAATGCAACCAGCCCCTGGTAAAAGTGGCCAAAACCGATATATTTCACCGGCTGGCACCCAAAACCAGAAAATATTTTACCGATTTTTTCCAATGCCCTAAGTGCGGGAAAGTGTTCTGGAAAGGCTCCCATTACGATGCCATGACAGACAAATTGACTGCCCTTGGCCTGTTTTCCGAAAAGGAGTGACACCACCCGCCTATGTTCATCCCCACATTTATCACGGTTTTCTCCGCTGTTTTCCAGTTGTTTCTCATTTCGGCCGCCGCCGGTGTGCTGGTGCGGACCCGCATTGTGTCCCAGGCCCATATCCAGGCCCTGTCCGCCGTAACTGTGAACGTTTTTCTGCCCTGCCTGATCGTGGTCAAGACCGTGAGCCAGTTTGATCCGTCCGGATTTGCCCGGTGGTGGATTCTACCGCTGTCCGGGGTGCTGATGACCCTGGCCGGGCTGGGCATGGCATTTGCGCTGTTCGGCCGCAGACCGGAAAAACGGGCCTATATCTCCATGGCCAGTTTTCAGAACGCCATCTATATTGTCCTGCCCATCGGCCAGCTGGTGTTTCCGGACCAGTTCGACCGGCTGGCCCTGTATTGTTTTCTGCTGGTCCTGGGCCTGTCTCCCCTCATGTGGAGTGTGGGCAAGGTGCTGATCAGCGGAGACCGGGACGCGGCCGTCCGGTGGCGGGATTTTGTCACCCCGCCCCTGGTGGCGACCCTGGCCGCCATCTTTCTGGTGGTATCCGGCACATCTGCGGCCTTACCCGGCACCCTTCTGTCCGCCATGGACCTGCTGGGCCAGGCCACCGTGCCCCTGGCCGTGTTTATCCTGGGCGCCACCCTGGGCAGCATCTCTTTGACAGACATGCCGCCGTTTGCAGATGTAATCCGGGTCACGGGCGTTAAATTCATCCTGGTGCCGGCAGCCGCCTTTACCGTGATGTACGGGCTGGGGCTTTATCAGCGCATGCCGCTGTTCTGCAGCGTGATGATCCTTCAGACATCGTCTCCCCCGGCCACCAACCTGATTCTCATGGTGAGAAACTATGGCGGGGATGCCCGGTCCGTTGCCAGCATGATGCTGCTCCAGTACCTGATGTGCATCCTGGCCATGCCGCTGTGGCTGTCTTTGTGGCAGACTTTCACCGGCTGATGCCGGCGGGTTTTCTTTTGCATTGCACCCGGTTTTGCCGTATCATGATTTTGTCCCATATACAGAAAAAAAAATCAAAGGATTGAGCCATCATGAAAAATCTTATGATCTGCTTTTCAGCCGGGTGTATCGGCGGTCTGGTCAACAGCCTTGTGGTATGGCAGTTTGGAGAAAACGGGGTGGCCCAATGGCTGGGCGTATCCATTGCACCGGCGTTGACACCGTCGTGGCTGTATCCGAGAATCGTTTGGGGCGGCATCTGGGGATTGCTGTTCATACTTCCTTTTTTAAAATCCCGGTTTATGCTCAAAGGCAGTCTGCTGAGCCTTTTTCCCACGGCGGTTCAACTTTTTTATATCTTTCCTTATGTGAGCGGCAAAGGGTTTGCCGGCATGGATCTGGGCATGTGGACCCCCGGGCTGGTGCTTATTTACAACTGGGTCTGGGGAATTGTCACCGCCTTGTCTGTCCGGTTTTCAAGATAACCCCCCAAAAAAGCGGTGATGTTTATGACCGGGCCAGGGCTTGATGAACCTTTTCGGCAATGTCCTGCATGAGGAATGGTTTCTGGATGAACGACGCCTTTTTGCTCACCCCGCCCTGCCGGGTAATTTCATTGGCTGTATAGCCGGACATGAACAGCAATCGGATTTCAGGACACAGCGCGGCCATTTGCCGGGCCAGTTCCCGGCCGTTCATTTCCGGCATGATCACATCCGTGATGAGCAGCTGGATTCTGCCGTTGCGGGCCCGGGCCAGATTCAGGGCCGCCTGGGGGGATGTTTCCGTCAGTACCGTGTATCCCAGTTTTTCGAGCATGGTTTGAACCAGTTCCAATATGGCGGTCTCATCCTCCACCACCAGTATGGTTTCCCCGTTGCCCAAGGGAACGGACTCCTGTGACCCGGTCCCCCGGGCGGCAGCGGCATCTTTATACCGGGGCAGAAAAATGTCAAATGTGGCCCCTTTTCCCGGCCGGGATTTCACTTGAATGAATCCGTGGTTCTGTTTGACAATGCCGTACACCGTGGACAACCCTAAGCCCGTCCCTTTGCCCACTTCCTTGGTGGTGAAAAAAGGATCGAACAGGTTGTCCAGGGTATGCTGATCCATGC
>CALGAJ010000108.1 GCA_937951975.1 uncultured Desulfotignum sp. | reverse complement strand
TCAAGGCCAAGGCAAGGGCCTACCATAAAGCGGGCAAATTCCGGTTTAAATGGCGACCTCAGATGGAAGAAAATGAAGCCAATGCCTTTGCCCAGCTGCTTGACGAACGGGAACAACACCGGGGTACGGTGCTGGGCCGGGCCATCCAGAAGATTGTGGATTTCTTTGACGGGCTGGTTCATATCGGCCGGACGTCTGCGCGTAAGCTGGCCCGGGAAGTTGAGAGCGGGAAGGTGTTTGGCCGGCAGCAGAAAGGCAGCCGAACCAATCAGGGCGAATCCGTGGGCAAGCTTTCCACGTCGTCCGATCTCAAAAACGCAAACCTGCCAAGGGCAGACGGTATCCTTTCCGATCCCGCAACCGATTCTATTGTCCAGGAGGATTCCGGAAAACTGGCAGGCAATCCTGTTCTGAGATTGTTTGAATCGGTCGCTGATCGTTTCGAAAGATCCAAGGATCTGAGGTTGAAAGATCTGGGGAAACGGATCCGGGACTATTTTGACCGGGTGGAGAAGAACGCCGGGATGTGGCGGGGAGCATTGAAACCCCACATGGACAAAATCCAGAAAATGCCCAGAAAGCAGCGGCAGCAGTTCTACAAAGATTTTGAAACCTACTGGCGCCACCATGACAACGGCCGGAGGGATGAGGCAAAGGGCCTGCTGGAAAACAAAGACCTGGCGGCCCTGGTCGAAGCGGTGAAAGGCCTTTACCACGAATCCGGAGTGATTAACCAGAAACTGGGGATCATGGTTCAGGATGAGGGGAAATGGCGGCCTATCGGCAAGATCATGAAGGGGTTTTTTTGGCCAAGGGTATTGAAAAAGGATGTGTCCCGGGTTCTGTATGATTCGGATTACCGGGCAAAACACCCGGAACTGTGGGAAGATATGGTGGATGCCCTGGTCAACGATGGTCATATCAAAGAGCCGCAGGAGGCCTTGAAGTATCTGAGCGAATATTTTTCCGGAGAATCCAGTAATGATTTCTTCGCAAACCTGGAAAAGGCCCGGGGCAAGAAGCTGCCTGAAATGTTCTATGATTATTCCGTGGATGTGGTCCAGATGTACGCCAACAAATGGTCACAGCGGAGTGCTCAGATTGAATTTTTCGGCCAGGAAACCAATACACAGAAAGACCGGTTCACCATCCTTTTAAATTCGTCCCTGGACCTTGGCACCAAGGAGTATATCAAGGCGGTCCGTGACACTGTTTACAATGTCCGGAAGGCGGACATTTACGGCACCCTGATGGATTACATGAACATCTTCGCCACGGCCACGCAGCTGGGGAACCCGGGAACCGCTCTGCTGAACGTGGTGGGCGGCACCCTGTTGAACGTCCAGCACATGGGTATAAAAAATACCGTCCGGGCGGTCAAGGATCTGGTCCGGGACTGGAAAGCCATTCAGCAGGAAGGTACGGAACTGGGAATTCTGGGCAAGGATCTATTGAACCTGATGAGGGACCTGGACGCACCGGCAACCGACATGTTCACACCTGAATCAAAGATTAAAGAAGCACTTGCCAAATTCGCAGACATCACCATGACCTGGGGCGGGTACAAGGTCACGGAGAACTTTATCCGGTCCACTGCCATGGTGGCGGCAAAGTATCAACTCCAGGATGCCCTTTCCGCCTGGAACAAGGACGTGAACAGTGCAAAGTCAAAAGTGTATATCCGGAATTTCACCAAAAACGGGATTGACTGGAAACAGCTGGCGCGTGAGAACGGATCCGGAGAGGAGACCGGCAAGTATCTGCGGAAGATGGTCAACATCCCCCAGGGCAGCTATAAGATTGACCAGACCCCGCTTTATGTGGACACCCGGGCCGGCCGGTTCTTTTTCAAATACCAGAAATTCGGTACCCAGGTCAGTAAAATGTTTTATGACAACTTCTTTCACCCGTTCATGAAAGCCAAAGACCCAAAAGCCAGGACCCGGCATTTTATGCGGATGATGGGGTATTTTGCCTATGCCATTGCCGGTGGGAGCCTGATCCTGACCGCCAGGGCGGCGGCCTTCGGTTACAACGATCCGCGGCCGGAAGATGAAGACATTGCAAAAGCGTTTGAAAATGATGACCTTCACCGGGGCTGGGGGCTGATCCTCAGCAAGGCGTGGCACAACATGATGGCGGCCAGTGCATTCGGGTTTTTCGGGAACTATATTCAGTTCGGAATGGACATCGCAGACCAGCAGCGGGTGAAAAACCCCCTTGATCCTCCGGGCCTTGCCACCATTGACGCACCCATTGAACTGGTAAGAAGGGGCCTTGAACAGGGCAGGATCACCGGAAAAGACCTGTCTGAGGTGCTGGAAAGATCCCTGGCCATTTACCGGGCAAACAAGCGGATGACCACCGGTGTCATGGCGGAGCTGGGCAGTGAGTGGAAACATGCGCAGCTTGAAGCAGCCCGGAGAGACCGCCGGTTTATCCAGAAGACGGTCCGACGGTTCGCAGAAGAATACAATATCCAGAAAAAGCGGACTTCCATAGGCAGGATCGGCGCAACCCCGATGACACCGATCAATAAACAGCTTTATGATGCCCTGGTTCTGGGGAACTCTGAACAGGTCAGACAGATTGCATCTGAAACGATCAGAAACGCCAAACCCGAAGAATGGAAAAAGGTCCGGGCCTCGATGATGGCATCGGCCAGGGCGCGGCAACCCTTGAGTATTAACGGAACAATCAATGATCGTGAGCGGGTGCTATTTTACGTCTGGGCACGGAAAAACCTTTCCCGGGCAAGCTATGAAAGGATCCGTCAGGCAGATCTGAAATACCGGGTAGCCATGGTTCGGGCCGGGCTTGCCAAAAAGGTTGGGGTGATCCCGCCGGCAGCTGGAAATTAATAAGGCGTCGGCCAGAGCCCGGTTAAACGAATATGAAAGACAGGCAGTAAACAACAACCCAAAAAGGAGGTAAATATGCTTTACAACGTCCAAAACCCCATGCAGCAGGCAATGGGTGGAATGAATCAAGCGGCAGGAACTTACGGCAGAATGATGCCGAACATACCAGGACCTGAACGCCCGGGCGCAGGGGCTTTACAAACTGAGCAGGTCCGCGCATGAAAAC
>CALGAJ010000107.1 GCA_937951975.1 uncultured Desulfotignum sp. | reverse complement strand
CCGTCTTTCACCTTGATGAAAAATTCAACCGTATCCCCGCATTCTCCGGTTCTTTTACCATATCCGTCCGGATCATGAATGATCTCTTTATGTCCAGTGTCATACGCCATTTCAAGATATTGAACGGAATGGCGGTTCCAGAAATCCAAATCGTTCATTTTTAAGCTCTCCATTCTGATATACCTTAAGGTTTTATCTCGCTTTTATATACCCTTTAAGGTCCCAGGGTCAACCGGGGATCAAAAAATCGTTGATCGTTCACTCAGACATCCATCAGACTTGACTTGATTTTCCAGGATCCGAATACTATGATTGGAAATCATGAAACAGTATGATTTGACGATCATCGGCGGAGGGATTGTGGGGGTTTCCACGGCCCTGGCACTGCAGACACACTTTCCTGAAGCAAAGATTCTGCTGATTGAAAAAGAGCACCGGTTCGCGACTCACCAGACCGGACATAATTCCGGAGTCATTCATGCCGGTGTTTATTACGCACCCGGCAGTCTGAAAGCGGATTTCTGCCGTCGCGGATCCCAAGCCACCCGCTCATTTTGCGCAGAACACCACATACCGTTCAAACAATGCGGCAAACTGCTGGTGGCCACGACCGCCATTGAACTGGAACGAATGCAGGCGTTGAAACAGCGATGCATTGAGAACCGGATCCATGTGGCTGACGTGAACCAGCAGGAGCTGACGCAAATGGAACCCCGTATTCAGGGTCTAGGCGCACTGCTTGTCCCGGCCACCGGTATTTGTGATTTTACACGGATCACCCGGAAAATGGCGGATTTGTTTCTGTCCAGAGGCGTTATATTCTGACAGGACAGCCTGTGACCCATTTAAAAGAAACCCGGGATCAGGTAACGGTTTCTACCCGGAATCGGACCGTTTCGACCCAGTATCTGATGGTGTGCGCCGGGTTGATGGCAGACCGTCTGGCAAAAATGATGCATATTGACATCGATTTTTCCATCCTGCCTTTCCGGGGGGAATATTTTCAACTGCCTGCGCACCGGTCGGATATGGTTTCCCGGCTCATATATCCCATACCCGACCCGGACCTGCCTTTTCTGGGCGTGCATCTGACACCCATGATCAACGGCTGTATCACAGTCGGTCCCAATGCGGTATTAGGGTTTGACCGGGAAGGATATGGACGGTTCAACGCCAATTTTAAAGATATCGCTGCCATGGCGGTCTTTCCCGGCTTCTGGAAGGTCATGGCCCGGCACCTGGGATCCGGCATCAAGGAACAGGTGGATTCTGTGTGGAAACCCGGATATCTGACACGTGTCCGAAAATACTGCCCCTCTTTGACAAAAGCTGACCTTTTACCTTACCCGCCGGGCATCCGGGCCCAGGCGGTCACCCGGAACGGCGATCTGGTCCATGATTTTTTGTTTGCCCAAACCCCGCGGTCTCTTCACGTCTGCAACGCCCCGTCCCCGGCAGCCACATCCGCCATTCCCATTGCTCAATACCTGCGGGACCGGGCCATTGACCTGTTCAATCTGAAAGGATAATTACCACTGGTCCACGATCCGGTAAAATCGTGTTTCAAAACGGACAACCGGATCTGACATTTAGACCCCGCTGCAAAGTTATAACGCCAATTCGTTTTTATCCAGGCGATACCGCAGCGAACGGGGCGACAACGTCAGCAGTTCAGCGGCTCTTTTTTTGTCTCCGCCAGCCGCTTCCATGGCTTTTTTCAAATATGCCGACTCAATGGCAGACAAAATTTCATCAAGATCGACACCCGTTTCCACCTGATTCAGGTCAAATCGACAATTTTCCACACCCTCGATCCACCGCCGGGTTTTATGCATGGAAATGGTCAGGCTTTCAGGCAGAATAATATTGGTGGATGACAGGGCCACGGACCGTTCGATCAAATTTTCAAGTTCCCGCACATTCCCGGGAAAGGAATATTTGTTCAAAAAATCGATGGCATAGGAAGACAACTTAACGATGTCCCGGCCCATTTTTTGGGCGTATTTTTCAGCAAAATGCTGGGCCAGTATTGCCACATCCCCCTTTCGTTCCCGTAAAGGCGGTATTTTGATGGGGATGACGTTCAGTCGGAAAAACAGATCTTCTCTGAACCGCCCTTCCACCACCTCTGTATCCAGTTCCTTGTTGGTAGCGGAAATAATCCGGACATCCACAGTGATTTCAGAGGTATCGCCCACCGGTTTGAACGAGGTGTCCTGAACGGCCCGCAACAGTTTGACCTGGAGCAGCGGGGACAGTTCACCGATCTCGTCCAGAAAAATCGTCCCTTGATCAGCAACCTCAAACAGACCTTTTTTATCTGACACCGCACCGGTAAAAGCGCCCCGGACATGGCCGAAAAATTCACTTTCCATGAGCATGTCAGGAATACCCCCGCAGTTCACCACCACAAACGGTTTGTCTTTACGATCCGAGTGTTCATGAATGGCCCGGGCGATCAATTCCTTTCCCGTACCGCTTTCACCGGTGATCAGCACGTTGGTCTTGGTGGCGCTGATCTGGTGAATCTGCTTGTAAATGGCCGTCATGCCCGGACTGTTACCAATGATCCGGTCAAAATGAAGGTAATCCTGAATCTCCGATTCCCGGTGTTTTTTTTCCTGCTCCAGCGTTTGAAGAGCCAGTGCCCGGGCGATGGTCTGACGCAGTTCATTGTTGTCAAAGGGTTTGGGAATAAAATCATATGCCCCTTCATTCATGGCCGCCACCGCAATCTCCGTGGTGGAATACGCGGAAATCATGATGACCACCGTATCGGGATGCTGTTTTTTGACCTGTTTGAGCACTTCCAAGCCGGTGATGTCCCCTAAACGGATATCAACCAGCACCAGATCATAGGTATGTTCGTCAATCAGATCCAGGGCCCGGTTTCCGTTTTCAGCCGTGGTCACAAAATAATTTTCCCGGGACAGCAGCAGTTCCAGAAACTCCCGCATACTGGTATCATCATCCACCACCAGCAGTCTGAATGATTCGCGTTTTGCGTCAGTCATGCCACGACTCAAAAACAAACCTGCCGTCCACCAGGGTGGCCGCCGCCTTTCCCTGAACCGTCATGCCGGTGAACGGGGTGTTACGGCTTTTAGATACAAACCGGGAAGGATCGATCGTCCCCGGCTCTTCCAGATCAATCAAGGTCAAATCCGCCGGGTTTCCAGGCGAGATATCATTGTTGATTCCCAGGATTTTGGCCGGATTTTTCGCCATTTTCAAAATCAGGTCTTCCAGAGTCAAATGATTGTTTTGAACCAGTTTTAAAGACAACGGCAAAGAGGTCTCAAGCCCCACAATCCCGAATGCGGCCTGGTCAAATTCCAGATCTTTTTCCTCTTTACTGTGGGGGGCATGGTCTGAAGCAATGACATCGATCGTTCCGTCTGCCAGGCCCTGAATCACTGCCTGCCGGTCTTTATCCGATCTGAGCGGTGGATTCATCTTAAAACAGGCATCATACCCTTTCACATCCGCATCGGTCAGGGTGAAATAATGGGGCGCGGTTTCACAGGTCACCCGGACACCCTGGTGCTTGGCTTTTCGGATCAGGTCAATGGACTCTTCACAGCTGATATGACAGAAATGCACATGGGCACCGGTAAGCCGGGACAAAAGAATGTCTCTGGCCACCATCACGGCTTCTGCGGCATTGGGGATGCCCGGAATCCCGTGAAACGTTGCAAAAGGGCCTTCATTCATGGCACCGCCGTTCACAAGAGACAGATCTTCGGCATGAACAAACACCGGTATGGACAGCCCATGGCAATACTCCAGAGCCCGGCGCATGACCTGGGCATTTTCCACGGG
>CALGAJ010000106.1 GCA_937951975.1 uncultured Desulfotignum sp. | reverse complement strand
GGTGGAAAACACCCGGAGCGTGTCCGAGAAAATCGGGATTCTGCTGGATACCAAAGGGCCTGAAATCCGCACCTGTGATGCAAAAGCGCCTTTGGCCGTCCGTAACGGGGATTTTGTGAAAATCAAAGGGGACCCAGCCGGGGTCTCCTTTGACGACATTATTTATGTGTCCCATAAAGGATTTGTCAAGGATGTTCCCATGGGCAGTTCGGTTCTGATTGATGATGGCACCGTGGCCATGGCCGTGGTGAGCCAGAAGCCGGATTATCTGCAATGCCATGTGGAAAACGACGGGGTGATCCATCCCAGAAAAAGCGTGAATATCCCGTCGGTGCATGTGAAGCTGCCCGCGTTGAGTGAAAAGGACAAGGGGTTCATCGAGTTTGCCGCAGACCAGCACCTGGATTTCATTGCCCATTCTTTTGTGCGCAACAGGGAAGATGTCCTGGCCGTGCAGGCGATCCTGGACAAAAAAAAATCGCCCATCAAGATCATCGCCAAAATTGAAAACAGTGAAGGGGTGGAACATATCGATGAAATCCTGGATCATGCCTATGGCATCATGATTGCCAGAGGGGATCTGGCGGTTGAGATTCCCACGGAAAAAATTCCCTTGATCCAGAAAAAGCTTATCACCAAATGCATCGAGCGGCGGAGTCCCGTGATCGTGGCCACCCAGATGCTGCATTCCATGATCGAATCCCCGCGTCCCACAAGGGCCGAAGTGTCGGATGTGGCCAATGCCTGCCTGGACCATGCCGATGCATTGATGCTGTCCGGGGAGACCGCCAGCGGCAAGTACCCGGAACTGGCCGTGAGAATCATGGCCAAAATCGCCATGGAAGTGGAAACCCATTCAAGCAGCTTTATCAACACCCCGTATACATCGGAGAAAATCGTGACCGCGTATCTGGCCAAGGCGGCGGTCAAGGCGGCCCTGCGGCTGAACACCAAAGCGATTGTGGCAGATTCCCTGACCGGGAACACCATTCTGGCTTTGGCTGCCTACCGGGGGGACAACCCCATTTATGCCCAGGTATATGACAAACGGGTGATGCGGCAGCTGTCGCTGTCTTTCGGGGTGTCGGCGGATTACATTCCCATGAGCGCCGGATCCATGGAAACGCTGAAACTGTCCATCTGCCGGCTGCTGGAGGAAAAAAAGCTGGCGGACGATTCATTGATCATTGTGCTGGCCGGCAGTTTCGGGCCGGCCCATGGGGCATCGTTCATTGAAATCGCCACAGCCGGCGCGTTAAAGGAAAAATGCGTTACGATCTAGCCGGTTGGAACAGTTCTTCCGCATTGTATGAACTTCTCACAAACGGCCCGGAGGCCACTTTTTCAAATCCCATGCGCCGGGCCGTTTCTGCCAAATCATCGAATTCTTCGGGCGGATAGAATTTTTCCACGGGCAGATGATTCCGGGTGGGCTGGAGATACTGGCCGATGGTGAGCATGTCGCACCCGTGATCCGCCAGATCCTGTAACGTTTTTTCAAGTTGAGCCCGGGTTTCGCCCAGGCCGACCATGATGCCGGATTTGGCCGGCATGTCCGGGTTCAGGCGTTTGACGTTTTTCAACAGATCCAAAGATCGCTGGTACTCGGCTTCGGGCCGTGCTTGTACATACAAATCAGCCACGGTTTCAATATTGTGGTTGATCACGTCGGGTCCGGCATCCATCACCATTTTCAGGGCATTGACATCCCCTTGAAAATCCGGGATCAGCACCTCCACCCGGAGGGTCTTCTGTCCGGTCTCCTGCCCCATCTGTTTGATGGCGCGGATCACCGCGGCAAAATGGGCAGCCCCGCCGTCGGGCAGATCATCCCGGGTCACGGAGGTCACCACCACATAGTGAAGGCCTAAGTCCAGGGCTGCTTTGGCCACCCGGGCCGGTTCATCCGGATCCACGGGCAGGGGCGGGCGGGCCGTGATATTGCAGAACCGGCAGTGCCGGGTGCACTGGTCCCCTAAGATCATGAACGTGGCCGTGTCTTTGGAAAAGCATTCAAACATATTGGGGCAGTTGGCTTCCTGGCACACGGTGTGCAGTTTGGCGCCGGACAAAAGCCGGGTCACCCGGGCATAATCACCGCCCCTGGGCAGATGTTTTTTCAGCCAGGCCGGTTTTCCTTTTTTTTCAGCACAATGATGCATGGGCAGACTCCTTTACGGGATGAAAATGAAACCATTGACAGAAATAGGTGATCAGGGTTTCTTTGATGGATTCCATGGGAAGCGGGGGATCGGACAATCCCCGGTCTTTGAGCTCCTGTTCCAGGGAGGTCATGGAAACACCGGACATGCCGCAGGGATTGATCCAGGAAAACGGGGTCAGGTCCAGGGACACGTTCAAAGCCAGGCCGTGGATGCTGATGCCGTGTTTGATGGACAGCCCCACGGACCCGATTTTTTTTGCATCTTTCCACATGCCGTGGTTCCGGGGATCCCGGTGAATGGACACCCCGAAATCTCTGGCTGTCTGTCCCATGATCTCCTCGAGCCCGTACACGAAATCCGTCACCCCGATCCTGGCCTGTTCCAGGTCCACCACCGGATACAGCACGGCCTGACCCGGTCCGTGATAGGTGACATTGCCGCCTCTGTCCGTCTGCACCAGGGCCACGTTCCGGTCTTTGAGAAATTCTTCGGATACGGTGAGGTTTTCTTTGCCCCCGTTTCTGCCGAAGGTGAACACGGACGGGTGCTGGACAAAAAAGATTCTGTCCGGCCGGGTCCGGTCATCAATTTTTTCTTTGCGGGCGGTTTCCTGAAGATTCAGTGCCGTGGTGTATTCCAGAACACCCAAGTCCTGGAATACACCGGCACGGGACAGGGTATTTATCCTCTGAGGCATGGCTTTCTGGCGGCCGCCACTTCATCTAAACGGGTCACCTTGGGCAGCACCGGGGCGGAAGTCAGTTTCTCCGGATCGGTTTGTGCTTCTTTGGCAATGGCTTTCACCGCATCGATGAACTGGTCGATGTCCTCTTTGGACTCGGTTTCCGTGGGCTCCACCATGAACGCGCCGTCCACCACCAGGGGAAAGTAGACCGTGGGCGGATGAAATCCGTAATCCAGCAGCCGTTTGGCCATATCCATGGTGGTGATATGATGTTTCTGCTGTTTGGCATCGTTGAACACGCATTCATGCATGCAGGGCCGGTCATAGGGCAGGTTCAGGGTGCCTTTGAGGGATTCCTTGATGTAATTGGCATTGAGTACGGCCAGGCGGGAGGTGTCTAAAAGCCCCTGGGCCCCCATGGTCAGGATATAGGCATACGCCTTGACCATGACCCCGAAA
>CALGAJ010000105.1 GCA_937951975.1 uncultured Desulfotignum sp. | reverse complement strand
CCCCGGATTCCTGATAAAAGTGAAGGGTCAGGGGTATGTCCCCGGTGTAACGCCCGGCCTTTTCCGCTTCCCGGTGTTTCGGGTTCTGCATGGTCAGCCGGCGTTTCAGGTGTTGCATGGTGGCCGGGTCCAGACCCGTCACGGTCAACTGGTGGTCAAGGATGAATTTCATGGTTTATTCCCCCCGGTGTTGGGGCAAAATCGGAGGCCCGCAGGTTTTCCCCCTCTTTTTCCCATGAAAAAGCAAGGTTCGTGACCCCCATGAGTGGTAATACATGTTAACGCACCCCCTGGAGACGCACACCCCCCCTATTGGTGGCAAGGTGGCAGCAAAGCCCGGAATGGTTGATATGAAAGGGTTCCATTGCATTTTTGCCCGTTTTTTTTATGGGGGGTGTCCCCCTTCAGGGTCCGTGTCTATGTTTGACCAGGGACACAGACCCCAGGGTCCGTGTGGGTGTCCCCCCCCAGGGGGTGCGAAGATTTTTCTTTCGGTTTCTGAAAGCCCCTGTGAACATCCCTGTTCCTGGTTTCAAAAACCCGGCCCGGTTCCCATAGGACATAGTTGTCTGAAAGGGCATAAACCGCCTGGTGTTTGTTGTACATGCCGCCCTGGTCAACAATGGAGATAAAGCCCTTTGCCAACAACTCATCAAAGCCCCTGGTGGCTGACTTCTGACTGATCCCACATGCCTCAAGCTCTTTGTATGTCAACGACAAACTGTTACCGTTCAATAGTCGATATTGCTTGTTGCCGCCCTTCTTGTCCGTTTTTTTGGAAAAATCTCTCTTTCCCAGGAACAGTATCAGCATGGACTGAGACGCCCAGCTCGTGACAGGAGCGGTCCCCTTTTTCCCCAGGGTCAGAAACGCCTGGGTCAGAAACATGTCAGTCTTTATGTATGTGCCGTTGCCATAGCCGTTTTTATCAATCTTCCGCATGGTTCACCATCCTTGTGTGGTGCCAACCAGGGGGGGATGGTGGCCCCCCTGGCCCCCGTCGGGATCTGCTGAACAGACTGGCAAACTTGTTATCAAAGCTCTGCTTTTTCGGCTTCCCGGATTTCTCCCGCTACCTGCTGCATCCGGTTTTCCAGATCAGGAGATGGTGACCATTTGCCTGAAAGAATGTCCCGTAAATACTGAGGGTGACAGCCAACCAGGGCCGCGATTTTCGCACGGGTATACTTGTCAAACAGGGGTTTTAAGGGATGGGGGGTTTTGGTTCTGAGGTCTGCCAATGAAATTGCCATGATGCGCCGTTCCTTTCATTTTGTGGCTGCACCGGGCTTTGTGGATTCCTATTTACATCCGTGGAAAAGTTTCCTATGATATAAATATGGCACATTCTCTGTGCCGCCCACTTAGCCGGGTGGAGCCGGTTTGGTGGTTTAAACCCCATCAGGAGGTTTATTTATAACAAATTTTTGCTCTGTTTTCCGAAGGCTGCACATGCCCGCTAAAACGTGTGCAGCCTTCACCTTTTCTGGTCCCTTGCTTCATCTACACTGTTTTTATTCTTTCTTATTGTACTTTAAGGCAAGGAGTCATGCAAGGAAAACTTACTTTTCAAATATCATGGCCATGCCCGGCCCATTTACCATTTACATAAATCATTATGCAAACATCTTTTAAAACGTTCATGCAATCATTTCAATAACGCCCAGGTCAACGGTCAGATTGTCCCCCCGTTTCATCCGGTCCAGATCGATGCCCAGGTTATCAGCTACCTGCTGCCGTAACTGCTGATACCGTTCCGGTTCCTGATCCTTGAGCCGTTTCAGTGCTTCCCGTCCAGCCTTGGCCCGGTCCTGTTCCTGGTGGTCCCTGGCTGCCTGTTCCTGCTGCTGCTGAAGCTCTGCCATAGCCTGATCCGTTGCCGCCTTTTTTGCCGCTTTAACGTCCGCATACAGGTCAATGTCAAAGATGGTTTTCATATATCCTGAAGTGTTGCTCCGGTCTGACTGCTTCCGGGTCACGGCCTTGTCAATGTAGAATCGCAACCCATCAACACCATCACGGGTGATAATGTCCTGGCATATCTCCCGGCATGATACCCTGTCCCCTGCCGGTAATTTCCCCATCACATCGTCCGGTAACTCCGGTGGCGGTGCCGCCGTGAACAGATCCCCCTGAACGGGTTTCTTTTTGGGTAACCGGGTGAAGATGAATTTACCCTTACCCCGGCCCTGCTTCACCACTTCCACTTTGACATTCAAATCCGTTTTTTCGGATACCCGCTTTGTGGCTGTCTTGACCCTGGGGACAATATCAGCAAAGTACTTCTCGATCATGGGGACCTTGGCCGCCAACTTCAGTGCATCGATTTCCCAGGTGGTCCGCTTGAAAAATGATTTCACCAGGATTTCATACAACCGCAGCGCAAGGGGTGACCGCAGGGTTTTCATTTGGGTGAATGATACGTATTTGAAGAACTCTGAATTTTTTATTTTCTCGATCCATCGCCGGTTAAACCGGATCTCAAGACGGTTGTCTGATTCCCTGGCCGCCCAATCTTCGATAACGCCAAACTCCATGTCATGATATTTTTTGCCGGAATAGAACGTGCCGCTGAAGGAGATTGTTGTCCGCTTCCAGGTTTCCAATGCCTGCTTGAGCCGGTCCTTTTGGTACTTCCCCACGGCCATGCCGCAGCCGTTCAGGATTGCGTAACGGGTCAGTATCAGGGTGTCATCCCAATTCCGATTTTGGCTTTCCAGCATGAGGTAATACAGGATGAGCATGTCCACTTTTCCCGGCGCATACCCGGCACATTCAAACTTGTATCCGTCTGGATCTTCCCATGTGACAATCTCCCTGGTGTCCTTCACGGTAGTCTGCATCCACAATGGCCGGTCCAGAAAATTTATATCCTGCTTGACGTTCTCATCCATGTCGCCCCCTGGGTCATTTTCGGATAACGTTTTTTTCCATATATCCCCTGCATGGCTTTATGTAAACCCATTTTTTTAAATCTCATTTTTTGATAGGGGTATTTGATAGGAGTTTAGGGGTGTTTGATAGGAGAAATAGGGGTGTTTGATAGGAGAAATAGGGGTGTTTGATAGGAGTTTACCCCGAAAAAAACGGCTGAAAGGT
>CALGAJ010000104.1 GCA_937951975.1 uncultured Desulfotignum sp. | reverse complement strand
GTGACCCTGATGCACAAGGGCAATATCATGAAATTCACGGAAGGCGGATTCCGCAAATGGGGGTATGAAGCCGCGTTTGACTGTTTCGGAGACCGGATGATCACCGAGGATGTGCTGTACACCAGATATGAAGGCGTGGTGCCGGACGGCCATGTGGTGGTCAGAGACCGGATCGCGGACATGGTGTTTGCCGATGTATTGCTCAAGCCGGACCAGTATGATATCATTGCCTGTCCCAATCTGAACGGGGATTATATTTCCGATGCCCTGGCCGCCCAGGTGGGCGGGCTGGGAATGGCGCCGGGTGCCAATATTGGGGATGCCTGCGCTGTGTTTGAGGCCACCCACGGCACAGCCCCGGACATTGCCGGCAAAGATGCGGCCAATCCCTGTTCCCTGATGCTGTCCGGGGCCATGATGCTGGATCATCTGGGATGGCACGCGGCCGGAGATGCCGTGCGCCGGGCCGTGGGCCTGGCCCTGGCAGGGGGGCGGGTCACATCGGATCTGGCAGATCAGATCCCGGGGGCAAAGGCGGTATCATGTTCCAAATTTTCACAGATCGTCATGGAAAACCTGTTTGTGACAGCCTGAAAAAAACCGCTCAAATGGTTGGGTCACTGGTGTTTCCGGACATGTGCCTCAACTGCCGGGCGTTGCTGCCCGTTTCCAAGGAACCGGATTTGTCCGATCAGGCTTTTTTCTGTGCGGCCTGCCGCGCCAGAGGACTTCCCCCATTCGAGCCCCCTTATTGCCGGATATGCGGCCATATGTTTGACACGGGAGACACCCATATTTGTGAAACCTGCCTCAAGGACCCGCCCGTGGTTCACCGGGTCCGGGCGGCCCTGGCCTACCAGGGGCTGGTGCCTGAGATCGTTCCTTTGTTCAAATACCACGCCCGGCTGTCGTTGACCCCGTTTTTTGATTCCCTGATGTTCAATGCATTGGATCGACATTTCAGGGACACGGAAATTCACTGGATCGTGCCCGTGCCCCTGCATCCGAAAAAACTGCGTCAACGGGGATTCAACCAGTCGGCGCTGCTGGTGCGGCGTTTAAATGACCGGTATTTTGCAAAATACGGGACCCGTCCGGAATGGCAGGTGAATACCACATTGTTGAAACGGGTCCGGTATACGGCTTCCCAGACTGGGCTGGACAATGCTTCCCGGAAAAACAATTTGAAAAATGCGTTTCAGGTCATGGATGCCACCCGGGTTCAGGGGGCCAATATCCTGTTGGTGGATGATGTGTTCACCACGGGCGCCACCTGCGGTGAAGCCGCCAAAACCCTTGTGGCGGCGGGAGCCGAACAGGTGGATGTCCTGGTCCTGGCCCGGGCGTAACCCAAAAAAGGAGAGACCCATGCACAGATGCGACTGGTGTTTGAAAGACCCGGTATATATGGAATACCATGACACGGAGTGGGGCGTGCCCGTGCATGATGACAACAAGATCTTTGAATTCCTGATCCTGGAAGGAGCCCAGGCCGGGCTGTCCTGGCTGACCATTCTCAAGCGAAGGCAGGGATACCGCAAAGCGTTTGCCGATTTCGATCCGGCCAAAGTGGCCCGGTTCACGCCGGAACAGATCGAGGAACTGCTGCAGAACAAAGCCATCATCCGCAATAGACTCAAGGTGGAGTCCGCTGTGAGCAATGCCCGGGTGTTTCTGGACATCCAGACCAAGTTCGGGTCTTTTGACCAGTATGCCTGGCAGTTTGTGGACGGCCGGCCCAAGGCCAACACCTTTACATCGGTGGACCAGGTACCGGCCACCTCCAGGGAATCGGACGCATTTTCCAAAGACCTGAAGCAGCGGGGGTTCAAATTTGTGGGCTCCACCATCATATATGCCCATATGCAGGCCACAGGCATGGTGAACGATCATCTGGTGTCGTGTTTCCGGCATCAGGAGGTAAAAAAGCTGGGGTGAGGCTCCGCTGTGCAGCAGATCAAAACGCTTTGCCTGATTGCCCTGTCAGCTGATAAGCAGGGCATTCTTCCCAAATGTCATCTTGACAATACGTACGCGATGGCGTACTTTTAAAAAACCGAGGAGGTCAAAATGACGATATTATCCGCAACAGAAGCACGTTCAAACCTTTACAGGCTCATTGATCAGGCATCATCATCTCATGAGCCTGTCATTATTACAGGCAAAAGAGGAAATGCTGTTCTTATCTCAGAAGAAGACTGGAAATCAATTCAGGAAACCCTGTTTCTTTTGAGCATTCCAGGCATGCGTGAATCTATCAGGGAGGGCCTTGCCGCGCCGGTAGGCGATTGTCAAGAGGAACTTGACTGGTGAGCTGGAAGGTGGTGTTTACCAGACAAGCTCAGAAAGATGCTGAAAAACTTTCCTCGTCCGGACTGAAATCAAAGGCAGAAGAAATCATTGAGATATTGAGACAGGATCCATACCAGACACCACCCCCCTATGAGAAACTTATCGGCGACTTATCAGGTGCCTTTTCAAGAAGGCTGAACATTCAACACAGAATCGTTTACCAGATTTATAATGATGAAAAAATCGTCAAAGTGATTCGAATGTGGACCCACTACGAGTAGAAAATTAACACAATCCTGCAGCAGCAAAATACTGCGGGCAGCGCTTTTTTCTATCATTCTGGATGAGTCGATTTATCCAAAAAAGGAATCAGACCCCAGGCGGGCGGGCATCTCCCGGGACCGGGATGGCAAAGCGATCTGGACTGGATCAAAAAACAATTCTTTCCCATTTAGGAGATTTGGCAGCATTGCCAAATCTCCTAAATGATAATTTATCCCGGGGCTTCACCCCGATAGTCGTTTCGGCCATGCAGAAAAGAAACATCCTGGGAGTTACCAGCCGGTATGTGATCGTCCTGAACCAGCAGGGAGGGGGATGATACAGGTTCAGAACAAAACCGGGAATCTGCACAGACGATGCACATAGTCCGTCACCATTGGGTGATATGATCAGCCTTTATCCCAGCTGCACAGTGATGTTTGTTTTTGAGACCGAACAGGAACGTCAGCCATAAGAGTGAAAGATCTACCAACATGGTATCAATGTCATCAACTTAAGCGGCCGATTTGAATTTAACTTATTGAAATTATGGA
>CALGAJ010000103.1 GCA_937951975.1 uncultured Desulfotignum sp. | reverse complement strand
TGACAATATCTTTCTCATGGGGCGGGTTGGCCATGGAATAAGCCCGGAATCCCGGCTTGATGCCTTTGGCGGCCAGGTCGAACAGGTTGTATTTCTTCCATTCACTCACATATTTGCTGTCAATGTTGAAATCCTTGAACGTGAGGTCATATTCCGGCACATCGATCTGGATATAGGCCCCGGCCTCGAATTCAATGGGTTCTTCAGGTTCCAGCACCAGCTCTTTGATAAAAGTGGAGACATTGTCGTTGGATACCACAATGGCATTGACCTTTTTGATCCCGAAAATGGATTCCGGCACCTGGATGGCCATGTCCTGCTTGACCTTGAGCTGGCAGGACAGCCGGACCCCTTCGAGTTTTTCCTTTCGGGACAGGTGGGCCAGCTCCGTGGGCAGGACGGCCCCGCCGCCTTCGGTGACCTTGCATTTGCACATGGCACAGGAGCCGGAACCCCCGCAGGCGGACGGCAGAAAAATGTCATTGCGGGACAGGGCCGACAGCAGTGTCGGGTTGCCGGAAACCGACAGCGCATTTTCGTTGTCTTTGTTGATGGTGATGGTATGGCTGCCCTGGGTGGTGACTTTGGCTTCCACAAACAGCAGCACAAACACAAGGACGATGATCACACCGGAAAATATCAACAGACTGATAAGGTAAATCACTGTGTGCTCCTTGAAAAATCTAGAGGGTGATGCCGGAAAACATCATGAATGTCATGGCCATGAGCCCGGCGATGATCATGATAAAACCGAATCCGTCCAGCCCTTTGGGTACATCCGCGTACCGTACTTTTTTACGGATGGCGGCCATGGACACGATGGCCAGCATCCAGCCCGTGCCGGATCCGGCCCCGAACACCACGGATTCAATAAAGGTGTGGTTGCGTTCCACCATGAACAACGAGGTCCCTAAAATGGCGCAGTTCACCGCGATCAAAGGCAGAAATACGCCCAAAGTGGCATACAGCAGCGGGGAATACCGGTCGATGACCATTTCCACCGCCTGCACCATGGCGGCAATCACCGCAATGAATGTGATGTATTTCAGAAAACTCAAATCCAGTTCCGGGAATCCGGCCCAGGCCAAAGCGCCGGGGGCCAGCAGCCCGTGGTAGATCAGCCAGTTCACCGGACTGGTCACCGTTAAAACGAAAATTACGGCCAGACCCAGCCCTGTGGCGGTTTCAATGGTTTTGGAGACCGCAATGAATGAACATATGCCTAAAAAATAGGCCAGCAGGATATTGCCGATGAACACGGAATTGATAAACAGACTCAGCAGGTCGCCCATGGCAGCTCCTTATTTCTTTTCGTGTGATACGCCGGGAAGGCTGTTTTTAAGCCAGACCAGAAGACCGATGATAAAAAAGGCCCCCGGTGCCAGTACCATGATGCCCATATCCTGGAATCCCATATCATACAAAAACCCGGGAATCACGGAAATGCCGAAAAACTGACCGGATCCCAGCAGTTCCCGCAAAAACGCCACTGCCACCAGGATCATGCTGTAGCCTAAACCGTTGGCAATGCCGTCCACAAAGGAATCTATCGGATTGTTGGCCAGAGCGAACGCCTCGGCCCGGCCCAGGATGATGCAGTTGGTGATGATCAGGCCCACGAAAATGGACAGCTGTTTGGAGATATCATATAAATACGCCTGGAGAATCTGGTCGGTGACGATCACCAGAGAGGCGATGACCGTCAATTCCACAATGATCCGGATGTTGGAGGGGATTAAGTGGCGAAGGCTTGAGATGATTAAACCGGAGAATGCCGCCACCAGTGTCAAGGCGATGCTCATGACCAGGGCGGTGGACATTTTGACCGTGACCGCCAAAGCCGAGCAGATGCCCAGCACCTGGTAGGCCACCGGATTTTCCCTCCAGATACCTTTGACCAGAATCTCTTTGTAGTGAGAAAGATCTTTTTGCATGAAAATATCCTTATTCGTCCAGTAGTGTTTCTAAACGGGGTTGGTTCCCTTTTTTCTGGCGGAAAATAATGGAAACCGGTTCATACTGGGTCAATGTTTCCTCCAGCCCTTCACTGAGGTA
>CALGAJ010000102.1 GCA_937951975.1 uncultured Desulfotignum sp. | reverse complement strand
TGGTTCCAATGTTTACATGCGGCTTCTTCCGCTCAAATTTCTCCTTAGCCATCTTCTTTATTCCTCCATTGGAATGTTTTTAAGAATTCTTAAATTATCCTACCACCTGAAATGGGCAAATGCCTTGTTGGCTTCTGCCATCTTGTGAGTATCTTCTTTCTTTTTAATGGCTCCGCCCCGCTGGTTATATGCATCCATGAGTTCAGCGGCCAGCTTTTTTTCAAACCCTTTTTCAGAACGCCCCCGGCTGAAATTGATCAACCACCTGAAAGCCAGAGCGGTCTGCCGGGATGGATTGATATCTGTAGGCACCTGATATGTGGACCCACCGATTCGTCTGGATTTGACCTCCACAGCTGGACGAATATTGTCCACTGCTTTTTTAAACACGTCCAGGGCAGGCTCACCCACTTTGTCCTCGGCGATCAACAGCGCAGTTGTCACCACCTTCCGGGCCGCATTTTTTTTGCCGTTTTTCATCACGCAGTTCACGAATTTAGCCACAAGTTTTTGCTCCTGCGTGGCATTTTTCGTCAAATTTTCACTTATGATAGATTTCTGTGCCATGTATCATGTCCATTTTTTAGTCTTGATTGAATTACTTGGGCCTTTTGGCACCGTATTTGGAACGGCCCTGCCGTCTGTCATCCACACCCAGGGTGTCCAGCGCCCCTCTGACGATATGATACCGGACACCTGGAAGGTCTTTGACCCTGCCACCCCTTACCAGCACCACCGAGTGCTCCTGAAGGTTGTGCCCCATGCCCGGAATGTACGCCGCAACTTCCATTCCGGTCGTCAATCTGACTCTTGCCACTTTTCTCAAGGCGGAGTTCGGTTTTTTAGGCGTTGATGTATACACCCGGGTACAAACGCCTCGTTTCTGAGGCCCACCTTTTAAAGCAGGTGTACTCACCTTTTTTTCAGCTTTTTTTCTACTTTTTCTAACCAACTGATTAATGGTCGGCATAATTTTTCAACGCTCCTTATACATTCTATACATCGCCTTACACGACAAAATATTTAATTTTACTTACCAAAATTCAAATTGTCAAGAAATTTTTAAATTTCCATTACAAGTTCACCATTTCTCCCAGACCGACCTCCACGTTCCGATACCCCGGAAATCCGGTACCGGCAGGAATCAGGCGTCCCATCACCACATTTTCCTTCAATCCTTTGAGTCCATCATATTTGGCTTCGATGGCCGCCAAAGTCAATACCTTGGTGGTTTCCTGGAAGGATGCGGCAGACAGAAAGCTGTCCGTGGACAACGAAGCCTTGGTGATTCCTAAAATCAAAGGTTCACCTTTGGCCGGTTCTCCCCCCTTCATTGCCACCTCCCGGTTGGTTTCTTCGAATACCACACGATCCACCTGCTCATCCGGGATAAAATTGGTATCACCTGTAGACACGACCTTGACCCGCCGCATCATCTGACGGATCACCACTTCGATATGTTTGTCATTGATACGGACCCCCTGGAGACGATACACTTCCTGGACCTCATCCACCAAATATTTGGCCAAAGCCACCTCTCCCTTGATATTCATGATATCCTGAGGATTGGCACTGCCGGCGATCAGCGGATCTCCCGCCTTGATGAAATCACCGTCATACACGGTCACATGCTGTCCTTTGGGAATGGCATATTCTTTTTTCTCACCCACATCCGACGGTGTGACCGTCACTTTCTGCCGTCCTTTGGTCCCCTTGGATACATTGACGGTACCATCGATCTCCGACAAAATAGTGGGGTCTTTGGGTTTTCTCACCTCAAAAAGCTCTGCCACCCGGGGCAGACCGCCGGTGATGTCCTTGGTTTTGGTGGTTGCTCTGGGCAGCTTTGCAATCACATCTCCTGCCAGAACATGGTCATCCTCCTCCACGGTCAAAATGGCATTGACCGGCAGAAAATACCGGGCCGCAGTATTGGAAGAAGGCAGTTTCACGGCTTTTCCGCTGGGATCCCGCAATGTTATACGGGGACGGGTTTCAGAGTCTTTGCCGTCCGTAATGGTCCGGCTGACTTTACCGGTCACCGGGTCGATCTGCTCCTGGACCGTATTGCCGATTTCAATGTCCGCAAACCGCACCCGGCCGGACACTTCCGTAATGATGGGTGTGGTGAACGGATCCCAGCTGGCAATGATTTCACCGGGCTCAATGAACTGACCATCCTTGGCTTGAAGCGTGGCTCCGTAAATAACCGTTTCCTTGGCCCGTTCCCGGCCATCTTCACCCACAATGGTGACCCCTCCCCCTTTTCGGTTCATGACAATCACATCATTTGCCGCAGTGGTAACGGTCTGAAGTGTTTCATTGTATTTGAGAATCCCGCCGACCCGGGCCTTGACCTCAGCGACCTCCACTTTTCTGGAAGCGGTTCCTCCGATATGAAAGGTCCGCATGGTCAGCTGGGTCCCGGGTTCTCCAATGGACTGGGCCGCTACAATCCCAATGGCTTGTCCAATTTCAACCGTATCGCCATGGGCCAGGTCCCGTCCGTAACATTTGGAACAAACCCCGTGCTTTGAATTACAGGTCAGAACCGACCGGATTTTTACCTTTTGAACACCGGCGGATTCAATTTTCGCCACATGTGTTTCCGTCAGTTCCGTGTCCACACCCACAATAAAGTCATCGGAATAAGGATCTTTGACATCCTCCTGAACCACCCGGCCCAGGATTCTTTCCCCCAGCGTTTGAATCACTTCTCCGCCTTCGTACAATGCCTCCACGTCAATTCCGTTAATCGTACCGCAGTCTTCTTCAATAATGGCGCAATCCTGCCCCACATCAGCCAGCCGCCGGGTCAGATAACCGGAGTTGGCAGTTTTCAACGCCGTATCCGCCAATCCTTTCCGTGCCCCATGGGTGGAAATAAAATACTGCAATACGGTCAATCCCTCCCGGAAGCAGGCGGTAATGGGGTTTTCAATGATCTCGCCGGACGGCTTGGCCATCAGGCCGCGCATCCCGGCCAGCTGGCGCATCTGGTCCTTGGAACCCCGGGCCCCGGAATCCGCCATAACGTACACAGCGTTCAGACCTTCCAAGGCTTCAATGTTTTTGGCACCGGTGGGATTTTTCATCACCTCCATCATGGCATTGGCGATATCATCGGTGGCCTGGGCCCAGATATCCACCACCTTGTTGTATTTCTCACCCTGGGTGATCAACCCTTCTGCGTACTGATTTTTGATCTCCAGCACATTTTTTTCCGCGGCGGACACGATATCCCATTTCTGTTTCGGTATGATCATGTCATCCACACAGATGGACAATCCGCCCAGCGTGGAATATTTATATCCAATATCCTTGAGCCGGTCGGACAGCACCACGGTTTCCTTCAACCCGATATTCCGGTAGGCATAATCAATGAGGTTGACAATGGACTTTTTGTCCATCAGCTTGTTCACCAGTTTGAACGGTAACGTGGTTTTCCGCTCATCCACCTTGAAAATGGTGAACCGGTCTCCGACCATCCGGACATCCGTGAACTGTTCCTGCTTCAATCCGAACAACTGTTCAACCACCACGTCCGATACCTGGAAAAGATTCTTGAATTCCTTCCGGGTCAGCAGTTCGGTTTTGCCAAGCGTCTTTTTGATGTCGTCATCCGCATATTTTTTCAATACCTCATTAAAGGGTTTACCGGCTTTCAATTCTGCCAGCGCTGCTTCGCAGGACTCCTCCGATTCTGTCCGGATCCGGGTCAAAGACAAAAGGGTATCCCCGGGGATGGTTTCCCACAGCAGAATCCGGCCGGTGGTGGTATCGTAGATTTCACCGTCGATCCGGACTTTTATTTTGGCATGCAGTGCCAGAGAACCGGCATCAAACGCATACCGGACTTCTTCGATGGAGGAAAAAATACTGCCCTCCCCTTTCTGGCTTGATACGGCCCGGGTCATGTAATAGATGCCCAGAACAATGTCCTGGGTGGGCACGATAATGGGCTGTCCATTGGCCGGGGACAAAATGTTGTTGGTGGAGAGCATCATCACCCGGGCCTCCAGCAGGGCCTCTAAAGACAAGGGCACATGCACCGCCATCTGATCTCCGTCAAAATCCGCGTTAAATGCCGGACAGACCAGCGGATGCAGCTGGATGGCCTTTCCTTCGATGAGCACCGGTTCAAAGGCCTGGAACCCAAGCCGATGCAGGGTCGGCGCCCGGTTGAGCATCACCGGATATTCCTTGACCACCGATTCCAGTGCATCCCAGACTTCGTTCTCTTCCTTTTCCACCATCTTTTTGGCGCTTTTCACCGTGGAAACCAGCCCTTTTTGTTCCAGATAGTTATAAATAAACGGTTTGAAAAGCTCCAGGGCCATTTTTTTGGGGATACCGCACTGATGCAGCCGCAGCTCGGACCCCACCGTAATCACGGTACGTCCTGAATAGTCCACCCGTTTTCCCAGAAGGTTCTGACGGAACCGGCCCTGTTTTCCCTTGAGCGTGTCACTCAAAGACTTGAGCGGCCGTTTATTGGTCCCTGTGACGACGCGGCCGTGCCGACCGTTGTCGAACAGCACATCCACCGATTCCTGAAGCATCCGTTTTTCATTTCTGACGATGATGTCCGGTGCATTCAGATCCACCAGGCGTTTGAGGCGGTTGTTCCGGTTCAGCACCCGGCGGGACAGGTCATTGAGATCCGAGGTGGCAAACCGGCCCCCCTCCAGGGGAACCAGCGGCCGAAGATCCGGCGGCAGTATGGGACAGGCTGTCATGATCATGCGGGAGGGTTCGATTCCGGAAGTCAGAAACGCGGAAATCACCTTGAGGCGCTTGGCCATTTTCTGCTGTTTGGCCACGGATTTGGTAAGATTGATCTCTTCTTTGAGTGTATCATGGATACCCTGGAGATCCAGTTCATCCAGAAGTTTCAGAATCGCTTCCGCACCGATACCTGCCACAAAAGCGTCCTCTCCGAATGTTTCAAACGCTTCGTAATACTGATCATCTGACAGGAGCTGGTATTTTTTCAATCCGGTATCTTTTGGATCCATCACAATATAGGAATCAAAATACAGCACTTTTTCCAGGCTTTTCAGCGTCAGGTCCAGGGCATTGCCGATCTTGGAAGGAAGGCTTTTTAAAAACCAGATATGGGATACAGGAGACGCGAGCTCAATGTGGGCCATACGCTCCCGCCGCACTTTAGACTGAATGACTTCCACCCCGCATTTTTCACAAACCACGCCCCGGTGTTTCATGCGCTTGTACTTGCCGCAGTTGCATTCATAATCCTTGGTGGGGCCAAAAACCTTGGCGCAGAACAATCCGTCCCGTTCCGGTTTAAAGGTCCGGTAATTGATGGTTTCCGGTTTTTTGATCTCACCATGGGACCACTCTCTAATCTGGTCGGAAGAGGCAAGGCTGATCTGAACACCCTGATAAATCTTGGGATCTTTCGGTTTTGCGAAGAAATCGTATATATTATCCAATGCTTTCTCCTTATTTGCTGCCTTCAATAAGATTCATATCCAAACCCAGACTATTGAGCTCTTTGATCAAGACCCGGAATGATTCCGGCATACCCGGCTCCAGCACACTCTGGCCTTTCACGATCTTTTCATACATACGGGTCCTGCCCACCATGTCATCGGATTTAACGGTGAGAAACTCCTGAAGTGCATGGGCGGCACCATAGGCTTCCATGGCCCAGACTTCCATCTCACCCAACCGCTGCCCGCCGAACTGAGCCTTACCGCCCAGGGGCTGCTGGGTCACAAGGGAATAGGGGCCGATGGAGCGTGCATGCAGCTTGTCATCCACCAGATGGTGCAGTTTGAGCATGTACATGGTTCCCACCGTCACCGGTGTATGAAAGGGCTCACCGGTTCTGCCGTCATAAAGGACCGACTGGCCGGACCGCTGATAACCGGACATGTCCAGCAGATCCTTGATTTCATCTTCCGTGGCACCGTCAAAAACCGGGGTGGCGGTATGAACACCGTTCCTGTAGAGTGATGCGAATTCCAGCAATTCCTGATCGTTCATGGCATCAATCCGGTTGGCCTGCACATCTACGATATCATCGGCTTTTTGTTTTTCGGTCAATGAAAAGATATTTCTCACTTTGTCCCGAAGTGCATCCATACGACTTTCTTCAATCATTTCATTGATCTGCTGCCCTAACCCGAACGCAGCCTGACCCAGATGAATTTCAAGAATCTGGCCGACATTCATACGGGAAGGCACCCCCAGCGGATTAAGCACCATATCCACGGGACGCCCGTCGGCAAAATACGGCAGGTCTTCCTGCCGGAGAATCCGGGAGACCACTCCTTTGTTCCCATGACGCCCGGCCATTTTATCCCCCACGGACAACACCCGTTCCATGGCCACACTGATTTTGATCAATTTCAAAACACCCGGCGGCAGGTCATCCCCTTTTTCAAACCGGGAAACCTGCCGATTGAAATGTTCTCTGGCTTTTTTGATCTGCTCCTGGGCCTGCTCCAGAATCTGCTGGGCCTTTTCCGTCATCACAGCATCTTCCACGGAAAGGTGCACCAGAAACGAAACCGGAATACCTTCCAGCATGCCGGAAACGATGGTATCTCCTTTTTTAATCTGTTTTTTTCCGGATTTTTCCAGATCAGACGACACTTTGTGCCCGTCCAGGAGCGATTCCACCTTTTCTCTGGCTACCAGGGAAATAATCCGGATCTCGTCATCCCGATCTTTTTCCAGTCGTTCAATCTCCTCATCCTCAATCCGCCGGGTACGGTCATCCTTGGGCAGACCTCTTCTGGAAAACACCTTGGCATCGATGACTTTGCCGCTGACTCCCGGCGGAACCGTCAACGAAGTGTCTTTGACATCTCCGGCTTTTTCTCCGAATATGGCCCGAAGCAGTTTTTCTTCCGGGGACAGCTGGGTTTCACCTTTGGGCGTAATTTTCCCCACCAGGATGTCTCCGGGAAAGACTTCCGCACCCAGACGGATAATACCGCTGTCATCCAGATTTTTCAGTGCATCTTCTCCCACGTTGGGAATATCCCGGGTAATTTCTTCCTTACCCAGTTTGGTATCCCGGGCAAGCACTTCGAATTCCTCCACATGAACAGAGGTATACACGCCGTCTTTCACCAGACGTTCACTCACCAGAATGGAGTCTTCATAATTGTATCCATCCCAGGGCATGAAAGCCACCGTGACATTTTTCCCCAAAGCCAGTTCACCCATTTCCGTGGACGGGCCGTCCGCGATCACCTGGCCTTTTTTCACCCGTTCGCCTTTGTTCACAATGGGCCGGTGGTTGAAACAGGTGTTTTGATTGGAACGGACAAATTTCGTGCAATTATATATGGATACCGCTTTGTCAAACCCTTTGGTTTCATCATCATCATTTCTCACGACAATGCGCTTGGCATCCACATCCACCACGGTGCCGTCATAATCCGCGACAATGGTGACCCCTGAATCTCTGGCCACCACACTTTCCATACCCGTGCCCACCAGCGGGGCTTCACTGCGGATGAGCGGCACGGCCTGACGCTGCATGTTGGATCCCATCAGCGCCCGGTTGGCATCGTCGTTTTCCAAAAATGGTATCAGTGCAGCAGACACGGAGACCAGCTGATTGGGTGACACATCCATATACTTGACCACGTCCGGAGGAACCAGTTCAAACTCACCGGCGACCCGGGCGGATACGGTGGGGTTGATAAACCGGCCGTCCGTATCCAGCGGTGCATTGGCCTGGGCAATGGGGTGTTCTTTTTCCTCAAACGCGCTCAAATGCCGGATGGTTTTGCTGGCCACGGATTCATTCACCAGACGGAATGGGGTTTCGATAAATCCGAAATCATTGACCCTTGCATAGGTGCATAAAGACACAATCAAACCGATATTCGGTCCTTCCGGCGTTTCAATGGGGCAGATACGTCCGTAATGTGACGGGTGAACGTCCCTGACTTCAAACCCTGCACGCTCCCGGGTCAATCCACCGGGACCCAGGGCGGACAACCGGCGTTTATGGGTCGTTTCAGACAATGGATTGGTCTGGTCCATGAACTGAGACAGCTGGGACGTGCCGAAAAATTCCCTGACCACGGCGGAGACCGGTTTGGGATTCACCAGGTCATGGGGCATCATGGCATCGACTTCCTGCATGCTCATTTTTTCTTTAATGGCCCGCTCCATCCGGATAAGTCCGATGCGGTAATGATTTTCCAGCAGTTCTCCAACGGCACGAACCCGGCGATTGCCCAGATGATCGATATCATCCACCTGTCCCTGGGTATCTTTAAGTTCAATCAGGGTGGCGGCTGTCAGGAGCACATCTTCTTTGCGAAGCGTTTTCACGTCCAGCATGGTGTCCACACCCAGACGCAGATTCATTTTCAGACGGCCGACTTTGGACAGATCATAGTATGCCTGCCGGAAAAACAGATGATCAATGAAATCCTGGGCCACTTCAATGGTCGCGGGATTTCCCGGGCGTAACCGGCGGTAAATATCCATCAGCGCCACTTCTCTGGATTGTACTTTATCGCTGACCAGGGTTTTTCTCATGGCATCGGAACTTCTGGAGTCCACATGCAGAATATGAAAATCCGATATGCCGTGATTTTCAAGAATCTCAAAAGTGTCTTCTTCGATCATCTCGCCGGCCTTGAACAGCACATCCGAGGTGTCCGGATCATGGATATCCCGGGCAAATGCTTTGTTGACCAGGTCTTCGATCACAATGGGAATAAAGGTCAGTCCTTCGTCCGCCAGTTGTTTCAAGGCCCGTTTTGTAAAGATTCTTCCCTGTTTTACTACCACATCCCCTGTTTCAGGTGAAATGATATCGAAACTGGCCCGTTGACGGACCAGGTTGTCAGGAACAAACTCCTTAAAAAACGAGCCTTCCTTTTTTATGATACGTTCTTTGCGGTAAAAGAAATCCAGGATGTCTTCACTGGTATAGCCAAATGACTTGAACAATATGGAGACCGGAAATTTTCTGCGCCGGTCGATACGGATATTGATGATGTCCTTGGCATCGATTTCCATATCGATCCAGGAACCCCTCACCGGAATGATTCTGGCATTGTAAATAATTTTACCCGTGGAATAATTCTTTCCCTTGTCATGATCAAAGAAAACACCGGAAGAACGATGCAGCTGACTGACAACCGCCCTTTCCGTCCCATTGATGATAAACGTGCCCTGCCGGGTCATCAAGGGGATGGTGCCGAAATAGATTTCCTGCTCTTTGATATCACGGATAGTCGAATTGCCCGTGTCCTTATCATGGTCATATACCACCAGCCGAACACGGATATTCACAGGGATATCATATGTCATCCCTCTGCTGATGCACTCTTTCATGGAATGCTTGGTTTCGCCGAATGAATAAGACACATATTCCAGCGATGCCGTATCAGTGAAATCCTTGATAGGAAAAACCGATTTAAATACCGCATGCAGCCCTTTTTCTTCACGTTCGGCGGGCGGTGTTTCACGTTGTAAAAAGCTTTCGAAAGAATTGCGCTGCATACCGATGAGATCCGGTATATCAATAATTTTCCGTTTGCTGCCAAACTCTTTTCGAATACGCTTGTTGGTCAAAAGACTATCGGTCATGTTGTCTCCCAAAAGTGAGTTTTTCCAACCGTAAAAGCGGAGACACGACCTTATTGTCATGTCCCCGCACAGGAATAATGCTCAAAAACGCGCAATTTCTACGCGCTGCAGAAATTATTTTATGGAAACCTGAGCTCCGGCTCCCTCAAGCTGTTCTTTGATCTTACCGGCTTCATCCTTGGGGATCCCTTCTTTGACGGGCTTGGGCGCTTCTTCAACCAGTGCCTTGGCCTCTTTGAGTCCCAAACCGGTAATGGCCCGGACTTCTTTGATCACGTTGATCTTTTTATCCCCCACTGCCTCGAGAATGACATCAAATTCCGTTTTTTCCTCTTCTGCTGCAGCGGCATCACCTGCCGCCGGCATGGCACCGCCGGCAAATGCTACAGGAGCCGCTGCACTGACACCGAATTTGTCTTCCAGTTCTTTGATCAGCTCCGACAGTTCCAGCACTGTCATGTTGGCAATAAATTCAATAACATCATCTTTTGTGATATCAGCCATTTCTATCTCCTAAATCGTTTGTAAAAACGCTATTTTTTTAATGGTTTGAAATATAGTGATCTTTTTTAAATTATGGACTAGGCCGCTTCTTTCTGATCTTTGAGACCGTTGAGAACATTGATCAGACCCCTGGGAACGCCGGCCAGAACATTGACAAATGATGTGGGAACGGCATTGAGGGTATAAACCAGTTTGCCCAGCAATTCTTCTTTTGAGGGCATTTTGGCCAGGGCCTTGATCTCTTCCGCGTCAAGGAGCTTACCTCCGAACGCAGCCGCCTTGATCTCCAGTTTTTCATTGTCTTTGGCAAAATCAACCAGGATTTTGGATGGTGCGACAGGATCGGTCGCAGAAGTAACAACAGCTGTGGGGCCTTTATAGAAATCAGCCAGCAAAGCGGCATCCGTATTCTCGGACGCACGGTTCAGCAGTGTATTTTTCACCACTTCCATGCCGGCCCCGGCTTGTCTAAGTTCATAGCGAAGCCGTGTGATTGTCTGGACATCCAGCCCTTTGTAATCGATGAGAATTGTGATTTGCGCTTCTGACAACTGAGTGGCCAGACGTGCGACCAGATCCTTTTTCTGGGAAAGATTCAACATTTTTTTACACCTCCTTTCTTTGTAAAATTCGAAGGTGCCAACAAAACCAAAACAAAAATCATCTTTTCTGTCTCGGCAGGCCGGCAATCCGATTATGCACGATGTGCACCCACTGTCTTTGACAGTTTATCTTTTCTGAAAAAACTTTTATTTGATCAACATGGGATCCACTTTGATCCCCGGGCCCATTGTTGAAGAAATACTGATATTTTTCAGATAAATTCCTTTACTGGCGGCAGGCTTCAATGCGACGATCTTATCCAGAAACGCTTTAACATTTTCCGTCAATTTTTCCGGTCCAAAAGAGATCTTTCCTATGGGTGCGTGTACGACGCCTGCTTTTTCTACCCGGAAATCGATTTTCCCCGCTTTCAGCTCCTGAATCGCTTTTTCCAGTTCAAAGGTCACGGTTCCGGTTTTGGCATTGGGCATCAGTCCCCGGGGGCCAAGAACGCGCCCCAGTTTACCGACGGTACCCATCATATCCGGCGTGGCAATGGCTTTGTCAAATCCGAACCACCCCTCTTTGATCTTTTCCACGATCTCTTCCGTGGCAATGAAGTCCGCACCCGCATCCAACGCTTCCTGCTCTTTTTCACCCTTGGCAAAAACCAGGACCTTGACTTCCTTCCCAAGGCCATTGGGCAAAACTACGGTTCCCCTCACCATCTGGTCTGCATGCCGGGGGTCGACCCCCAGCCTGACTGCCACATCCACTGTTTCATCGAACTTTACATGGCTTGAGGAAACCGCGAGAGTCATGGCTTCCAATGGATCGTATTGTACGGTTCTGTCGATCTTTTTCAGCGCTTCTGTCTGTTTTTTACTCCGCTTTGGCATTTTTATCACTCTTAAGCTATTTAAGTTAAAGGACGTCAATCCCCATGCTTCTTGCAGTACCTTCGATAATCTTTACCGCAGCTTCAAGATCTGAGGCGTTCAGGTCTTCTTTCTTGGTTTCTGCAATGCTCACGACCTGATCATGGGTCACTTTTCCCACCTTGGTGCGATTCGGCTCACCCGACCCTTTTTTCAGACCGGCAGCAGCCAGCAACATTCGGGATGCAGGGGGTGTTTTTGTTATGAAACTAAAGGACCGATCTTTGTAAACCGTAATTACCACTGGAATAATGGATCCGGCGTCATTGGCAGTCTTGGCATTGAATGCCTTGCAAAAATCCATGATGTTAACCCCATGCTGACCCAGAGCAGGTCCGATGGGCGGAGATGGATTGGCTTTTCCTGCTTCCACCTGAAGCTTTATTTGCGTCATTATTTTTTTTGCCATGCTTAAATACTCCTGAAACTCGCTATTTAACCGTCAATTAAATTTTGGTGACCTGAATAAACTTCAGCTCCACAGGTGTCGGCCGTCCAAAAATACTCACCAGCACTTTCACCTTTTCCTTGTCCGGGGAGACGTCTTCAACCGTGCCGTTGAAATTGGAGAAAGGACCGTCAATGACCTTAACATCATCCCCGGGCTCAAAATAAAACCGGGGCTGGGGTTTGTTCTTACCGACCTGCATTTTTTCAATAATGCTCTCAGCTTCTTTATCACTGATCGGCGCGGGTTTGGTTTTTCCACCCAGGAATCCGGTCACTTTAGGGGTTGAGCTGATAAGGTGCCATGTCTCGTTGTCCAGATGCATTCTGACCAGGATATACCCCGGATAGAACTTTCGTGAAGATTCCTTTTTTTTCCCGTTGACCAATTCAACGACATTCTCGGTTGGTATCAGTATTTCCCCGAATTTTTCCGGATATCTGGTCGCCTGAATTTTTTCTTCAAGCGCTTTCTTTACTTTTTGTTCATGACCGGAGTGGACATGAACCACATACCATTTCAAAGACATATTACCTTCCTCACACTTAAGTTAAAACAACCTGAACAAGTTTGGAAAGGCTGTAATCAAAAATACCTAAAAAAATGGCAAGTATGAACACAAAAATGATCACAACAATCGTCGTACCGGTTGTCTGTTTGCGGGTAGGCCATGTCACTTTTTTCAACTCAACCTTAACTTCTCTTAAAAATTCAGCTGCCGTAGAGATATAATTATTTTTTTTATCTTTCGAGGCACCTGCTTGAAGATCCGACTTGATTTTCGAAGGACTGGTTACGGCCGTCTGCCGGGCGGGTGAAACGTTTTCATTCTCAGTCACGGATTTTTTCGCCTCTTTAGACTTCTTTTTTTCTACGGCAGGTTTTTTCTTTTGTAATCGTGACATATCACTCCCAGGCACTAATTTATGCCCAAATGAAAATTTTCACATTAATATATTGGCAGGCCAGGAGGGATTCGAACCCCCAACACCCGGATTTGGAGTCCGGTGCTCTACCAATTAGAGCTACTGGCCTGCAAAAACGGGATTATTTTATTTTTGTTTCTTTATGCACCAGATGTTTATTGCAAAAACTGCAGTATTTTTTCATCTCAATTTTATCTGGCGTCTTCCGCTTGTTTTTAGTGGTGGTGTAATTTCTGCGTTTACACTCAGTGCATGCCAGAGCAATCAAAACTCTATCCACAATATCAATCCCTTTTCAATTTTATTCAAAAATTTCAGCGATAACGCCGGCGCCCACGGTCCGGCCGCCTTCCCGC
>CALGAJ010000101.1 GCA_937951975.1 uncultured Desulfotignum sp. | reverse complement strand
CTTTTCAATGGATTCCGGTTCATGGAATTCAAATTTGGGTAACAGCATATTATTCTCTCCCTTATCTTAAGACATGAGGCCACTTTCACCATGCTGTCTATCATCGGGATATTCATATGTCAACAGAAACATAACGATGGGTAAAAAATCAGCTCTCTCTTTTGGCCGAATGATGCGGGTTTAAAGAGTTTCAGGCGTTCCGCCGGGGAGGTGGCTTCCAAGCGGCCGGGGTATGCGAAAGGAGCGGCATTTGTTTTCCATAGTGAACTTTTAATACCATCTAATGGTAAATTTGCCTGAAAATGGTTTCCGATGCGTCGGTGATCTCCCGTCGCAGTCGTTTGAATTTCTCGATCATCTCAATGGCCTCGGGCGTCAGGTCGGAATGGCCCCCCTCTGCCCCGCCTTTGTGACGTTCCAGCAACGGTTTGCCCAGCCGTTTTTCCATTTTCCGCAACCGGCCCCACATGGACCGGTACCCCATTTTCAGGGTTTTGGCCGCCGCGTTGATGGACCCCTGCTCCTGGATGGTTTCCAGGATGCGCATCTGTCCTTCCCCGAAGATGGAATCCCCGGTGTCGCACTCGATCCAGATCTTGATCCGCAGTTTTTCGTGTGTGTTCCCCATGTCAGGGGTGATAATACGTTGCCCGGTCAGGTGTCAAGCAGGAAGTTAAAATGACAGACAGTCGCGCCCTTCATCAAAGAGCGGCAAAAGCAGTTAATCAGACGGGCACCCCTAAGGCCTGAAGGTCGGAAAGCAGCGACAGTTCGTTGTAAAATCGGCCTTTCCGCCATTTGCCGTTGTATTCCAAAGTGGGCACCACCCAGTCGTCTCCGCCGTTGACCTGGATGATTTTATCAATGACGTCTTGGGGCTGGTCTTCGATTTCAACATAGGTGAATGCAATGCCGTGCTTTTTCAAGAATTCGACGGTCATGGTGCAGTGGGGGCACCAGGCCGCCGCATAAACAGTTAACATGTGAACCTCATTTAATTATTTTTGGATGGAGTATATCTTTTTTCCGGGCTGGTTTCAATGCCGGTCAGAACAGCCGCAGATGCCGGATATGTTTGGGCGCATGGGCGAAAAACGCTGCCAGGACAAAGGCGGCCAGCATGGCCGGCGCTGCCGGAAGCCAACCGTGAACCGCCATTCCCATGAGCACCAGTTTTACCAACGTGGTCAGGCCGGCCGGTTCCCGCAAAAGCTGCCGGTGGCGCAGCATTTCCGTGGTCATGAGCAGCACGCCGGTGACAGCGGCCAGGACCAGGTAAAAGAGCGGCAGATCCGGCGGTCCGGGCAGCAGAAACACGGCCAGAAACACGGCCGCTCCCACCTGGTGGAGGGCCCGGATGAAAATGGATGTCATCCAGATCCAGTAGGGGCGGTCAGCGGTTCGTCCCATCCGGGTGTCCGGGGGACGTTGGGTCTGTTTTCTGTCACTCATGCCGATTTCTCTGGTTCTCTGTTTGACGGCCCTGGTTTGTCCGGGCCCGGCTTATCCGGGCCTGGTCGGTTCTGGGCCGGCCCGCTGGATTGGCCCGGTTCATTCTCACGGCGCATTGTTAACAGAAAATACCCCAGCAGTCCGGTGATGGCAACCGCAAAAATGCCGTGGATCATGGAAATCAGGAACAAAGTAGTGCTGTTGAAAGGCGCGCGTATCCATAAAAGAATGCCCGTGATCACCGTGCCGGCGCCGGAAAGGTGTAATCCAACAGAGATACACCGGTGCCGGACCCGGGTGTGAACCAGATAAAAATACCCGGCCACCGTAATGAAAGCCGACAACGGCCCAAGCCAGGGTGCCATTTCCGCCAGGGTCTGGGTCACTGACCGTAAAAACCCGGTGTCCATGATCAGCAGGGTGTGGGCAAAGAGAAAGCAGATGAACACCGACATGCCTGCGGGGCTCAGCCTGGAGATGCCCGTGTCATGGGGTCCGGAGGGACTGAAAAAAACCAGCCAGGTTCCGGCGGCCAGGAGGAGCAGCATCCCTGTCCCCAAAACCCAGGGGCCGGTTTTCAGAAACAGGCTGAACAGGCGGTTGACCGGCTCAACCGACTCCGGCAGCCCCATGAACCGGGCCATGGACACGGTGACCGGCCGGCCGTCATCCCCGAAATAATCGGTCACCACGGGCCCGCTGAACAGGTGCGCGTCTTTGGCATGGCAGTCCGTGCACCCGCCGCTGCCCAAAGCCTGATCTGCCGGGGCCACGTTGTGGCTGATGGAATAATAGGGGAGCCGGCTGACCCAGGTGGTATCCGCCTGGACCACCAGCCGGGTGTCTTGTGATTTCGGGCCGGAATCGGATGATGAGCCGGATGTCGTTTCAGATCCTGGTGCGGTCTCCTCAGCAGACCTGTCTGCCAGAAAATAGAGGTTGCCGCCGGTGTGAAATACCGGATTCACCGATGAAAACCGCTGGTTTCCGGCCAAAGTATCGGTCAGGGTTTCCAGCATGGCCACGATATCGTCTTTGCGGTGAAAATCATACGGGATTTCCCGGTCGCTCATCTGATCTTTACACTGTTCATGGGCGGTTTCCACCTCGGACAGGAACAGCGGGTAATAGATGCCGTCCTCATCCAGGTTGGTGAACAGGGTGTTGAGCATGGGATTCACCGGGGTGATCCTCGGGATCCCGTCTTTGTCTTTGGCCCGGATGATGTAGGCGGGTTTCCAGGTATCAGGGGAACCGAACCGGCGGGTATCCCCCTGCCCGTATTTGCCGAAAATCCCGGTGTTCAGGAACATGGCCCCGCCGGCCGTGCGGTGCAGCGCAGGGATATGGCAGGCCTCACAGGACAGCTTGTCCAGGTGGTCTTTCCGGATGGTGTCATGTCGCATCCGGGTGGCACCCCGGTAGCCTTCGGTGTGGCAGTCGCGGCAGGAGCGCATGGTGTTGTCCAGTTCCGGGGCCACCAGGTTGTCCATGGCATTGCCCTTGGCGAAATTGTGGCGGATGTCCCCGGTGTGGCAGTCGATACAGGTGAGTCCGGCCAGGTGATGCACATCCGGGTTCAGGGGGTCGGCCCAGGAGTTTCCCCGTTTGCCCAGTTCGATGGATTCATGGCAGATCAGGCAGTTTTTTGCCTCCGGCCGGAACACCATGTCCGGCAGGTAAAAGGTGCCGTCCTCATTGAACAGCCGTTTGTTGTAGACCACAGAGGGCACCTCTCCCTCACTGACCCGGCCGTGCACCTGGCCGATGCCGGCGGCGGCCACCCCGGCCCATTTGAAGTTCAAATGCTTGATCTGGGTGATCCGTTTCTGGATATGGTACCGGCTGCCGTGGCAGAAAAAGCAGTCCGGCTCGATCACGCCGGTTTCGTCCCACCGGCTCTGGTAATAATCCCCGTCCAGGGTGCCGGCCAGTTCCGGATTTTGAGCCAGGCGGCGGTCATACCGCTGCCCGTCCCGGTCAAACTCCAGCAGGCCCCCGCCGGCATGGCACCCGGCGCACCCGGGTTTCTGGTATCCGCCTTTGGATTCCGGGACCCTTGCCACAAAATCAAACGCGCTCAGGTCGATCTGGTCCGGATGGGTGTTGTGCTTTTTGGCCAGCTGGAAAAACCCGTAAGTGATAAGGTTTCCGGTCAGGCCCGTGGACACCAGCCAGGGGGTGTCCGTGCCGGCAAACTTTGTGTCGCCGGCCTTGTCCCAGTCCATCATGAAATGGTAGCCTTTGGAGATGGTGTCCACATCATGACAGGCCCCGCAGGTCTGTCGGGTGGAAAAGGGCTGGTCCGCATTTTCCCCGGTCATGGGGTTTATGATTGCGCCGGTATCGGTCCGCAGGTAAAACGGCGGGCAGGTGTCAGTGACGGCCCATGCCGGAGGGAATACCAGAAGGCAGAAAATGGCGGCCATAAGGCACCTGAGTGATAGACGGAAAAGTGTATCAGATATTGGTTTCATAGTATTATGTCTGGTTACCAGTTTTTTTCAGATGCAGATCGGTTTTCATGACGGGGTGTCCTTTTGGATGTGAATCCAGAAACCGATCTCAGTCCGGGTCAGGGTATAGTTCCAGGCATCGGAACAGTCCAGGGCAGAAAGAATCCGCCGGGTGTTTTCCGGGCTGCGGCGCTGCCGGACTTTTTCAGCCCACTGGTCATTTTTTTCAGCCATCTGCCGGAAAATCCGGTTTTTGATCTCCGCGTTTCCAAATCCGGCCCCGATGTGGGTTTTGCCCCCGGGCGCAAGCACCCGGTAAATCTCGTTGAATGCCCCGGTCAGGTCCTCCCAGAAAAACATGGATCCCCGGGAGACGATGAGATCGGCAAAATCGTTTTCAAACGGCAGGGTGCAGACATCGGACTGGACGGTAGTGATCCGGTGTTCCAGGCCGGCCTCCCTGATGTTGGCACAGGCGATGGCATGGCTGTGGGGGGACTTGTCCACGGCATGGATCAACAGGTCCGTGACCTTTGCCAGGCTGATGGACAGGGCGGCCGGACCGGACCCCAGATCGATGCAGGTCCCTGTGGTGATGCCGTGGATGGATGCGATCTGTCCGGCCATGACCGGGTAGATGGGGGCAAACACGGTTTTGGTGATATGGTCCATCATCCGGGCGGCTTCCCGGTCATCCCGGTCATTGGTATAGGGGTTGTCAGGTAAGGTGTCGGGCATGGGGGTCTCCTGTAAATTTCCAATTCATCTCTGTCATCACGGTTTTTTCCGGTTTCTGGCAAAGTCGCGGTGGGAAAAATGGAACAGGTCCAGGGCGATCTGCCGGAGTTCCGGGGAGCAGTCGGCCTGGCGGAACTCCCGGTCTGCGGCAAATTCCCGCCAGAAAGGGGGCAGCTGATCCAGCCTTGTGACCATGCCCCCCTGTTTGTCTTCCACCACGTACAGCACGGTTTTGATCCCGGAATTGATGATCCGGGTCAGGCACATGGGGCAGGGTTCCACCGACGAGATCAGCACCAGGTGGGGACATTCCCGGGGGTTGCCGCCCTTTCCGTCTGAACGGGGCTTTTTCATCCGGTCTTCATACCGGTTGAGCAGGTCCATTTCCGCGTGCAGGTCACTCCGGAAATAGGTGGTGAACTGGCGGTTGCGGCCGGTTTCCACCATCTGGCCCGTGCGGGAGTCCACCAGGCAGGCCCCGATGCCGCCGGATTCTCCCTTGATGGCCTCCAGGGCCGCGTTTACCACGATCAGGCCGTAAGCATCATCCGGGAAACCGGGCTGGACGGTATAGGCGGAGATCCGGGTTTCCAGGTCCGCCAGTTTTTGCGCGTTCCGGTCCTGGCCCGCAGCCGGGCTCGACAACAGCAGGCCGGCCAGGAAAAAGAGGGCCGGCAACATCAGCCATTTTTTGATGGGTCGGTTGTTCATGAGGGCTTTTTTCATCGTCGTGTATATTGTTGTTTATATTCCCGGTGTCATTTGTCGTCCCGGTGCACCACGGCCATGCACCCCTGGTTGAACAGGTTTCTG
>CALGAJ010000100.1 GCA_937951975.1 uncultured Desulfotignum sp. | reverse complement strand
TGTGCATCTGCTGAACATAGGTGTCCAGCCGTTCCTTGAGAATCTTGAAATAATCGATGGGCTGACCGGTGGTGGTTTCCGTGAGCGTGGAAATATTTTGGGAAAATTCCTGGATCATCTGCCAGTATGTATCGGATAAAAACGGTTTGTTTTTGTCACTGACGGGCATGAAAAAGGAAATCCCCCATCCCACGGCCAAAATTTTTAAAATACCCAGTTCATATTCCAGGGTGACCCGGTTGACGCCGGATTCAGGCGGCAGGGATTCCAGAATGGTTTTCAGATCAGTCCGGTCCACCGCAAAAACGGCAAGATTCCGGGCGGTTTCTTCCACGGTCAGGTGCATTGACGGGTTTTGGGGGGTCATAAATACGCCTTCCATTTAAGGTATACAAAACAGGTAATTTGTGGCATAACATACAGCATTCAAACCGAAATATCCAGAAAGGAAAGGGTATTCCCTTGGCAAAGATTCACATCACACTTAAACTGTTTGCCACCCTGGCACCGTATCTGCCTGAAAATGCAGATCACTTTCAAATTACAGACGGCACGACGGTGCAGGCCCTGATTACGGATCTTCAGCTGCCGCCGGATGCTGTGAAACTGATTTTTGTCAACGGCAGAAAACACGAAACAACCTATGTGCTCAAACCCGGAGACCGGCTGGGACTGTTTCCCCCGGTGGGAGGAGGATGATCGTCATGACCATTGGACCGGAACGATATGACCGGAACTTTGACACCCTGACCCGTGACCAGCAGGCCACCCTGAACGCTTCCCGGGTGGCGGTCCTGGGCCTGGGGGGCCTGGGGGGCGGTGTCAGTGAAATGCTGGCCAGAACCGGTGTGGGACACCTGACCCTGATCGACGGGGATGTGTTCGAACCCAGCAACCTGAACCGGCAGCTGTTCTGCACCGAGGCGGTGTTAGGCATTTCCAAGGCCCTGGCTGCAGAAAAACGGATCCGGGCCGTCAATTCTCAAGTATCGGTCACAGCGGTTCACCAGTATGCCGATGATGATACCCTGTATGACCTGATCAAAGACTGTGACCTGGTAGTGGACTGCCTGGACTCCATTCCGGCCCGGTTCATGCTTGAACATGCGGCAAAAAAAGCACAAATCCCCCTGGTGGCCGGTGCCATTGCCGGGGTAACCGGGCAGGTGACCGTTATTTTTCCCCAGGACAAAGGATATGAACTCATTTATGGCAAAAAAGAGCATCTGCCGGCCAAAGGCATTGAGTCCCGCACCGGCAATATCTCTTATTGCGCATTGATGATATCGGCCCTCCAGGCTTCGGAATGTATCAAAGTGCTGCTGGACCGGGGCGATATCCTGCGCAACACACTGCTGATCATGGAATTATGGTCCAATTCGTTTGAGGTGATGGATCTGATATGAAACACACAGACATATACGAGAAAGCAGCAGAAATAATCATCAGCGCTAAGCGGTGTGTGGCTTTCACCGGGGCCGGCATTTCCGTTGAAAGCGGGATCCCGCCGTTCAGGGGCGAGAACGGGCTGTGGAACAAGTATGATCCTGACAGCTTTGATATCCGCTATTTTCACCGGCATACCAAAGAATCCTGGCAGGTGATCCGGGAGATCTTCTATGATTTGTTCGGAAAAATCCGTCCCAACAAGGCCCATGCGGCTCTGGCACAATTGGAGACCAACGGGGTGGTGAAAAGTGTGATCACCCAGAATGTGGACAACCTGCATTATGATGCCGGCTCCCGGGTGGTGCATGAATTCCATGGATCGCTCAAGCGCCTGGTGTGTCTGTTCTGCCATACCCGGTATCCCATATCAGAGGTCAGCCTGGACCGGCTGCCGCCTGTATGTCCCCAGTGTGAAGGGATCTTGAAGCCGGACGTGATCTTTTTCGGTGAAGCCATCCCGGAACCGGCCGGGAGCCTGTCTTTTGAGGAAACCCGGCAGGCGGACTGCTTCATCCTCATCGGCACCACCGGCACCGTGGCTCCAGCCAATCTGATTCCGTCAGCCGCCAGATCCAACGGGGCCGCCATCATTGAAATCAATCCCGTGCCTTCAGAATATACATCCCGGGTGACCGATGTGTTTCTGGAAGCCGGTGCCACCAAAGCCATGACCCGCCTGATGGAAAAAATATCCGTCAAAATTCGAAAATAATGACCACCAGTACCCGGAATCTGTAAAGGAGTAACACATGCCTGACGATTGTCTTTTCTGTAAAATTGTCAACAAAAACACGGACACCCGGTTTTTATACGAAGACGACACCTATGTGGTGTTCAAAGATATCCACCCGGCCGCCCCGGTCCACCTGCTGCTGGTGCCTAAAATCCACATCCGCAGTATCAACGACCTGACGCCTTCGCACCAGTCCCTGGTGGGGGGCCTGTTTCATCTGGCCGCGAAAATGGCCAAAGAACAGGGCGTGGACCAATCCGGATATAAACTGCTGTTCAACGTGGAAAAGGGCGGGGGGCAGGTGATTTTCCATTTGCATCTGCACCTGATCGGCGGGTGGCATCGGTGAAGGTCATTTGCCGAATTCATGGTTTGAGAAATTGCATGGAAAGGCAGGCAGCGTTGGATTTCAGATAAAGGATCGTTATTTTCTTGTTGACAAACAGAAATATGACCTGTAAATAAACATCTTAAATCGACAGGCTATTATAACTGGAACGACACCAATGACACGCAGAATTGCACAATTTATATTTAATTTTGGACGCTTCTTCTTTTTTAGGAGCGTTCATCCGGTTTAATGCTTTATTTGAATTAGCGATTTAAAAATTAAGAAATAAAGCCCCGGGTGGACACAATGAGCCACCCGGGGCTTTCAGGTTTTATACAAGGCTTCGGGAAAATTTTCCGAAGCCTTTTTGTTTTTACAGGCAGTGACAATACAATGGAAACTGCCATACATTCATGAGGAGAAATACGCATGAAACTGGTTTTAGACACACAGATCACCCCGGATCAGGACGCTGATCTTCAAACCCTGCTGGCTGAAGACGGCTGTATCAGCTGCAGAATCACAGACAATGGTCAACCTGTGATCGGCATTGTAAAAAAGGGCACCCGGAAGCCTGAAGAGTACCGGGATGTACCGGGCATTGCTCAGGTGCTGCCCGTTTCCACGGCCCACAAACTGGTAAGCCGGGAATTCAAGACCCAAGACACCCGGGTGGCCATCAACAACGTGGTGGTGGGCGGAGACCGCATCGTAGTGATTGCCGGGCCCTGTGCCGTGGAAAGTCTGGACCAGGCCATGACCATCGCAAAACAGGTGAAACGTTATGGGGCCGTGCTGTTCCGGGGTGGGGCATACAAACCCCGGTCCTCCCCATATTCTTTTCAGGGCCTGGAAGAAGAAGGGTTGAAAATTCTGGCCAGGGTCCGGGAAGAGACCGGCCTGGGTGTGGTCACGGAGATGACCTCACCGTCCCAGGCGGATCTGATGGAAAAATATGTGGATGCGGTCCAGATCGGGGCCAGAAACATGCAGAATTTCGAACTGCTCAAATGTGTGGGGAAAATGCGAAAACCCGTGGTACTCAAAAGAGGGCTGGCCGCCACTATTCAGGAATGGCTCATGTCGGCGGAATACATCGCTGCCGGCGGCAACACCGACATTGTTTTATGCGAACGGGGCATCCGCACCTTTGAACCCTATACCCGCAACACCCTTGATTTGTCCGCCATTCCGGTGCTCAAAAAGCTTACCCACCTGCCCATTGTCATCGATCCCAGTCATGCCACAGGCATCCGGGAAAAAGTCAGCCCCATGGCCCGGGCCGCCGTGGCTGCCGGAGCCGATGCCCTGATGATCGAGGTGCACCATGATCCGGACAATGCCCTGTCCGACGGCCCCCAGAGCCTGTATCCGGAGCAGTTCGGAAAACTGATGCG
>CALGAJ010000099.1 GCA_937951975.1 uncultured Desulfotignum sp. | reverse complement strand
ATCCCTTGTGTTTTCATCTGAAATTTTTGTTTGATTTCATCACAACTGTCTGAAAATCAAAAGTTTTTCCCCTTCAAGCCTGTTTCGCAATATAAAACACTGTTCTATTCTCAGATAAGATAGGAAGAATGCCCTTGCTTTGTCAAGCAATTTTTTAATCATAAATTTAATCATATTTTTTCTTGACAAAGGGGTGTGTTTTTTGATTAGCTAATCCATTATATGAAACGATGTTTTAATCTGTAAAACAAACCAACGGATAAAATCATTCCTGTGACACAGAAAGCGGCACCGGCAAAATCAACGGAAACCAGAAAACTCAATGCCATTGAAAAAGCGTTGGAAATCATGCTTAAATTCCAGGATATCAAGGCCAGCTGGGGTATCCGGGAATTGTCCGGTGAACTGGGTTTCAGTCCGGCAACGGTTCAGCGGATTCTGACGGTTCTGAAATCCTACGGGTTTGTCCGCCAGGATGTCCGGACCCGTCAGTATTCTGTGGGAAATATCTTTTACCGGTTTCTGGAAAACCTGAATCATTCCAGCAATCTGACCGGCATCGGCCGGCGGTTTCTGGAAGACCTGGCCCGGTATACCCATGAAACCGTTTACCTGAACGTGATTCAGGGAAATCTGCGCATCTGCATCGATTCCATTGAGTCCACCCGGGTCCTCAAGGCGGGCATGCCTGTGGGCAACCAGTCCCCCCTGTATGCCGGGGCATCGGCCAAATGCCTGCTGGCGTTTTCCCCGGAAGCGTTTCAGCAGGAATATATCGCCGGTATTTCCCCGACCCCCATGACGGACAATACCATTGTGGACAAAGACGCGCTGGAAGCAGAACTGAAAAAAATCGTGCTCCGGGGCTATGCCGTCAGTCTTGGGGAACGGACGCCGGGCATCGGTTCTGTGAGCGCCCCGGTATTTGATTACCGGGAACGGGTATTAGCCAGCCTGAGCCTGGCGGTTCCGGAAATCCGGACCCGGGACAAAACGCATTTTTCTTATTGTATCAACGCATTGATGGACGCGGCCCGGGCCTTTTCCCGGGCCATGGGCCAGTCCGTCACCCAACATAACCCCATACCCCAACATATTTAAATTTTTAAGGAGACAACATGGATTTTACATTACCCAAAGACCTTCAGATGATCCAGAAAGAGATCAGAAATTTTGCCAAAAAACAGATCGAACCCTATGCAGATGAATGGGATGCCAACCACTACCTGCCCATTGAGGAAGCCATGCGACCCCTGGGACGGGACCTGGGCTGTTTCGGTACCGTGATTCCGGAGGAATACGGCGGAGAGGGCATGGACAACGGATTTCTCGCCGCCATGATCATCACCGAGGAACTGGCCCGGGTATCCTCTTCTTTGCGGGTCCAGGTGAACATGCAGGAGCTTGGCTGCGGCTACACCATTTACAAGTACGGCAACGAGGAAGTGCGCAAAAAATATGTGGAAAAACTGTGCACGGCCGAATATATCGGCGGGTTCGGCATCACCGAGCCGGATGCGGGGTCTGATGTCATGGCCATGGCGTCCACGGCCGAGGACAAAGGGGACCACTGGCTGATCAACGGGTCCAAGACCTGGATCTCCAATGCACATGTGGCCAACTGTCTGCTCTTTTATGCCTACACAGACAAATCCGCCGGTTCCAAGGGCCTGTCCGCATTCGTGATCGAACCCCAGAACTTTGCCGGCATCAAAACATCGGCCCTGGAAAAACTGGGATCCCACTCCTCTCCCACGGGCGAACTGTTTTTAGACAACGTCAAGGTGCCCAAGGAAAATCTGCTGGGCAAACCCGGTGACGGCGCCAAAATCGTGTTTTCTTCTTTGAACCAGACCCGGCTGTCTGCCGCGGCCGGCGGTGTGGGACTGGCCCAGGCCTGCCTGGATCAGGCCACCAAGTATTGCAGCGAAAGAAAACAGTTCGGCAAGAAAATCGGTGAATTCCAGATGAACCAGGACATGATCGCCCAGATGGCCGCGGAAATCGAAGCGGCCCGCCTGGTGGTTTACAAGGCGGCCGTGGCCAAGGACAATGGTCAGCTCAACAACGGTCTGGATGTGGCCATGGCCAAATACCTGGCCGGCGAAGTGGCCACCAAAGCCTCCAACTATGCCATGCGCATCATGGGTGCGTATGGATATTCCACGGAATACCCGGTGGCACGGTACTACAGAGACGCCCCCACCTATTCCATGGTGGAAGGCTCCGCCAATATCTGCAAATGGATCATCGCCCTGGATCAGCTGGGAGTCCGGAAAGCCAACCGGTAAAGGAGGATTCCATGGATCCAAAAGAGATTGCGGAAAAAACCGGGGAAACCGCCAAACTGTATTTTTCCACGGTCAAGAACGAGGACAAACCCTATAACCTGTGGCGGTTCTTTGACAAGGACCTGGCAAAGGACATGTCTCTGTATATCACCGGCCAGATGTATGCCAGAGAAAAGATTCCCCACACCACACGGCAGCTGATCACGGTGGCGGCCCTGACCGTGCTGTCAAAGCCCGAGGAACTGGCATTGCATATTCACGCAGCATTGAACGTGGGATGCAAAAAAGAAGAGATCGCGGAAGTGATTTTTCAGACCAGTATCTACGGCGGGGTGCCCGCGGCCAACACGGCCCTGTCCACCCTGAAAAAGGTGCTGGAAGAGCGGGGCGAGCTGGAATAACCCCGGCCTAAGACCTGTACAAGACATCGGCAGCCCGCCCGGCCTGAACAGCTGGGCGGGCTGCCGTCATTTTATTGGGGCATCAGTTGTTTTCAAGTGGCACGGAAGGATTTTTGATCATGGCCGCCGCCGTCACAGCACAGACAATCAGCGCAATTCCCACGGCATAAAACGCCCAGTCGATGCTGAACAGATCCACCAGTCCGCCCACCCCCATGGCCCCGATAAACACCCCTAAGTTCATGGCCATGTTGAACACCCCCATCATGGACCCCTGACCGAATTTTTTTCCTTCTGTGGCGGCCAGCGCCCCCATGGCCGGCCAGGATATGGCCTCGCCCAGACCGATCACCGCAAACAGAATCAGCAGGGAAACAACGCCGGTGGCAAAGGGGACACAACACATGGTGACGCCGATCAAAACGGTGCCGCCCAGTAGCAGCCGGTTCTGATCCCGGGAGTCGGCCAGCTTTCCGAACGGCACCTGGAATACGGCATTGACCAGGGTGCGGCAGGCAATGACCGTGCCGATCTGGGAACCGCTGGCCCCCATCTGCTGCATCATCAAAAGCGGCAGAAAGGCAAAGGTGGGGACCATGATGATCATGGTGGCCATGCGTGCCAGCAGAATCCCCATGACCCGCCGGCTTTTCATCATCTGCCGGAACAGGGAAAATATCGGTATCCGTTTTTCCGTGGGCTGTTCAGCGGTCTGTCCGGGAAGAATGGTGATCACCAGGATCGCAGAGACCATGCTGAGCACAGCCATGGCATAAAACCCCGCGTTTTTTCCCAGAAGATCCAGAAAAAAACCGCCCAGGACCGGTCCGGCCCCGATGCCGGCAAATATGGCAATGTTGAACCAGCCCAGGTATTTTCCCACGTGATCTTCCGCAGATTCAATGATATAGGCCATGGCAATGGGAAAAATCAGGGCCGATCCGGCCCCGTGAAAAAACCGGATCATCACCAGCTGGACCACAGACCCGGCAATCGTGTATACATACCCGGTCAGCCCGAACATGATCAGCCCGGCAATCAGAAACCCTTTTTTGCCGTGGCGGTCGGAGAGAGTGCCCACAAACGGCTGCAAAAGCCCGCCGCTTACTGCATAGGCGGCCATGATGATGCCCAGGGCAAATCCGGTGGCCCCGAGTTCTTCCGCGTAAATGGGCAGAATAGGGGCAATGATGCCCATGCCCACAAAAACGATGAAGATGGCCGATAAAATGGTGAATAGAATCGATTTCTGCATGGCCTGCATTGTAGCAGCCGCCGCCCGGTTCGTCCACAGCAATGACAGGGGCGGCGGCCGGGATAGAATCAGATCAGGCCGATGAACTTCCAGTAGGGGATCATGATCAGCACGATGAAAATGATGTTGAACACCATTTTCAGGCTGAAAAATTTCACGAAATCCTGAAGCCGGATCAGGCCGAAGGAAAAATAGATCAGGACCAGCGCATATTCATAGGGCAGAATGATCTGGTTGGTTGCCATGTTTATAATATAGTAGAAAGAAAACGGATCGATGCCCACACTCAGGGCGATTTCGGCCAGGGGCGCGGTGAATGCCGCCCAGATGGCCAGGGGTGTCATGATGAAATTGGATACCACACTCAACACCCAGACCAGCACCAGTGTGAACATGCTGCCGCTGGCTTCCATCACGGGTGTGGAATACTGGGCAATGATTTTTCCGATGCCCAGCACGTTGGATGCGGCCCCGATGGCCATGCATGCCGTGACAAAGAACAGCAGGGAAAAATTGATCCGTTTGATGTCATCGTCCGAACCCACCCGGATGCCCGGCAGGTACATCAGGCATCCGGCCACGGCAAAGCCCCACCCGATATTGATGCGGTGCAGCCCGCCGGTCATCAGGAAAACCACCAGAAGCACCGTGACAAACAGGCCTTTTTTTTCTTTGGCTGTCAAAGATCCGAGTTTGGCATAGGCATCGCTGACGTAAGCTTTGCAGTCGATCTCTCTGGACGGTTTGAATATCTTTGTGATCAGAAACACACAGAAGAACGACCACAGAATCATGGGCGCGTTGTGATACAGATACAGAAACCAGGTCATGGGTTCATTGTAGACGGTTTTTCCGGCCCCGACGATGATGTTGAAATTCGGGTTGTAAAAAAAGAACAGCGGGGTCAGGGCCGCCATGGCGCCGGTGAGCATGATGCCCGCGGATTCTTTGGACTGTCCCAGGTCCAGGGCCAGGCAGATGCCGTAGGTGAAGGCAGCCAGGGGAATCACGGCCTGGGCCGGAATCAGCAGGTTCAAAATGATGCCTGTGAACATGATGCCGTATAAAATCCGGTTGTAGGTCCCGCCGGTTTTGATGATGCACCAGTAGGCCACCCGCCTCAAAAGCCCCGCGCTTTCCAGGCAGTTGGCCATGAGAATCCCGCCCAGAAACATCCACGGCACACTGGTGGACCAGGGCCCGAACACGGCCTGTTCCGGGGCGATGCCTGCCACCACATAAGCCACGGGCAGCAGGATGGCCGGAATCATCTGGGGCAGGGTTTCAAAGGCAAAGATCAGGATGGCGCCCAGGGTGATGGCCAGAAAATTCCGGATCACCGGGGTAAA
>CALGAJ010000098.1 GCA_937951975.1 uncultured Desulfotignum sp. | reverse complement strand
ATGCCGTGAGAATCACAAAAAAGATGACCCCGACCTCCACCAGCTTCAACAGGATGTAACCGGGCTTTGCCATGTTATCGCAACCGTTCCCTCACCCCTTTAATCCACAGGTTTGACCCTGCACAAAGACCAGATATTGCCGATACCGTCCACCCGGTCTACCCAGCCTTTGAACCGTTTATTCACCGTGGCTTCGATGATATGGGGATTGTACAGCGGATAATACGGCACGTCTTCCAGAAGCATGGCCTGCATGTCAAAAATCATCTGTCTGCGGGCCGCGGTATCCAGTGTCAACCGCTGGGTTTCCGCCAGTTTGTCAAAGGCCGGGTTCCGGTAACCGCTCATGTTCCAGTCCCTAGGGTTATCGTTTTTCGAGGAAAAAAAGGAACCCAGATAATCCGGATCCAGATCCAGTTTCCCATATCCAAGCACAAACGCATCAAAATCATGTTTGCCTTTGACGGTTTCCAGCAGCGAGTTGAACGCCATGGGTCTGGCAAAAGCCGGTATGCCCAGCTGCCTGAGCCATTCCTGAATCATGGTGCCGGCAAAGGCCCGCTTGGGATCATAATCAGCCGGCGGGGTCAGGATCACGAATTTATCCATTGTTTCACCGGAAGGCAATCGAATGTCCGACGGTTTTGTCAGGCTGCCGTCAGAGGCTACCGGGGGCGTTTCCCAGGAATATCCGGCAGCGGCAAGCATTTTCCAGGCGGTTGTGATACGGGTTTTCTGGTCCATGCCCTCCCCGTATTTCCGCACATCCGGATTGTACCAGAAATGATTGCCTGCCGGCACGATGGAATGCATGGGATTGCCGTGATTCTGGAGAATCCGGTCCAGAATGAATGTTTTATCCACCACGGTGGCCACGGCCTGGCGAAGCACTTTATCATTGAACGGGGGTTTCCGCAGATTGAACCCCAGATAGTAAAGCGCACTTTTTTTATTGTAGTGCAGATCAATGTCTGAGTTTTTTTCCAGATCATTGAGATATCCGGGCTGGATATCCCACCAGTAATAATCGATATCCTTTTTTTTCAACGCCAGGATCGCCACGTCCGATGTGCCGTAAATATTGAAAAGAATATGATCCACATACGGCCCCAGTGTCAGATTGCCGATGGTTTGATCCTGTCCGAAAAAATAAGGATTTTTGACCATGTGGATATACGCGCCTTTCTGGTATTCATGCAGCATGAACGGACCGGTCCCCACGGGTTTTTCTATCTGATAATCCTGGAGATACCGCAGTGGTTTTTCCGTGGCCAGGGCCTCCTGACATACCTTTTCCCATTCTTTTTTCGAAACAATGGGAGCGGTCATGACCCGGGGCAGAAACACGGCGGACGGTTCTTTCAAATGGAAAACGATCGTATGCGCATCTATGGCTTGGGCTTTCTCAATGATCTGCCAGTGACTGTAATACCTGGGAATCTTGAAATCGGAAAACAGCTGCCGGGTGAACAGCACGTCCTCACTGGTAAAATCAGACCCGTCCGACCACTTGGCCTCCCTGAGGGTGACCGTGTAAGACATGTCTTTTTCATTGAACACCGCATCTTCTTTTGCCAGCCAGGGGATCATTTCCAGGGTCTCGGGATGCCGGCGGAACAAAGGTTGATAGATCTGGGACAAAATATTTCTGGAGTTGGCATCCGTGCCCAGCCACAGATTCAATGACCGGGGCTCTTCAGGTAATCCGATTTTCAAAAAAGCGGGCTGTTTTGACTGAGTGCATGAAAACAGGCCGGCAACAGCCAGCCCCAGCACGGCAAGTACCGTCAAAATCAGAACACGGTTTGATTTGTGACCCCGCAATGTTGTGTACGGGTTATTTGTATTTTTTCGGATTGGCCCCACTGATTTTCTCCTCGATAAAATTCACCACAGCGATCTCAAGTTTCTGATTATTGAACCGGTTGATCCGGGGAATCCCCCCCGGGCTGATACAATTGATTTCAACCAGTTTGTCCCCGATGATATCGATGCCCACAAAATACAGGCCATCCTGCCGGAGTTTGGGTTTGATCCGTTGACAGATTTCTTTCTGGGCCGGTGTGATCTCATGTTTGCATGCCAGGGCACCGGCATGCACATTGGTCCTGAAATCACCGGACACGGATTTTCTGCCCATGGCACCCAGAATCTCCCCGTCCAGCAGCAGTATCCGGACATCTCCCTGTTCTTTCACCTGTTTTAAATATTCCTGCACCATGATGGGCCGGCGTTCGGGATAGGGTTTCCCCGCCTTGACATAATAGTTGATCAATGAATTGAGATTTTCCTGGTCCTGGTTGCTGACCTTGATCACCCCGTGGCCCCCATGGCCATGCAGCGGTTTGATCACCATGGCCCCGCCGAAGTCGTCAATGATTTTTTTCAGCCGGCTGGGATCTCTGGATACGTGGGTTTCCGGAATAATATCCGGAAAATTCAGAATATAGGCTTTGCTGCTGCAGCTGATCTGGCCCAGGGTGTTGTTCACCATAAACACCTGATCACTCACCGGCCCTAAAAATTCGATGACCTCATGATTGATCGGCGGATCTTTTCTCAAAAACAGCACATCCAGGTCGGTGACGGTCTCAAATATCAATTCCTCCCGGTTCAGGCAGCGGATCAGATCCGCCCAGTAATCAGCCATGGGCTGATCCTTGGGAACCGAGATATGGCGCATCCGGGCCACCACCTCATTTTTACGCACATAAATATCATGGGGTTCAAGGAAAAACACTTCATGGCCCCGCTGATTGCACTCATACATGATCTGGGCCGTGGTGTCCCATACCGGATCGATCCGGCTCAAATCATCCATTAAAAAAGCGATATCCATTGTACCTGGTCAACCCCTTCCGCACCTGGAATTTTCCCGATGATAAAAACAGGAATCTCACCTTTTTAGGACATGCCGATAAAATTGTCAAACCCTTACATAAATTTTCCGTTTGGTGTATTCTTGTTTATTTTTGACGATGCTACATGACCTGATGACATAAAGGAAAGCTCTGGTGAAACAAACACTTTTCATTCAATTTTACGGCCAGACCGGCAGCGGATGGTTTGATCTGTGCAACGGGTTTTCAGACACCTGGGACCTGTGCGCCGGCAAAGGCGATTTTCTATGGGTGCCTCTGGAACTGAGTCCGGACAGATGGTACGACGAGACCGCGTATTCACAAATTGCCCTTCCCATCGAAAAAGGGACCATCTATGTCAGCGCCAGTTATGTGAACCACCTGTACCAGGCCTATCTGTGGGCATTGGCATATCCTGATGTGCAAGTGATCGTGGGCGGTCCGGTGGCATCGGAACGGTGCACGGGAAAACCGGGGTGGCAGTCGGTGCATTTCAAGGTGGAAAAACCGCTGCCCCAGAATCTGATCCTGACCGGCCGGAGCGTGGAAAGTTTTTTCGGATTGCCCGAATTTTCCGGCAGATGGCGCCTGGACCTGCCGTCCCAGATTCCGGAGAATGCCCGGATCTATTTTTCCTATACCCTTGAAAATCAGTGCTACTGGAAAAAATGTCCTTTTTGTTCCATTGCCCAGCACTCAGCCGATCATTTCAGAAAGCGGCCGACCCTGGACCTGGCTTTCACGGACCTGGACTACAACGGACATAAAATCGTGCGGCTCAATACCGGCTCCATGATCCCGGAACATATCCGGAAACTGCTGCCCATGCTGCCGGTCGCTTCAGACATGGAGTACCGGTTTTTCATGCGGGCAGCCGCTGCGGAAACCCGGGCCATGAAAGAAGCTGTGGCCGTCATGGGAGATAATATCCCGGACTGTACCCTGGGCTTTGGCATTGAATTTCCTTCAAACCGCATGTGGCAATACCTGAACAAGGGCACCCGCATGTCAGACGTGGTGAAAACGCTTGAATTCTGTACTGAAACCGGGTTCAAGGTCAATGCCAACGTCATTTTGGGCTGGAACAACCTGACGGATCAGGACATCAAAGATCTGGAAGGATTCATGCAGCGCCTTTCCGGAAAAACCGTCACCACCCTGCAGCTGCGCTGGTTGTTTGCCCACCCCTATACCCCTATCTATGACACCTATGATGGTGTGGAAAACAGTATCCGTCTAGGACCCTTTAACTGCGGCTTCCATGTCTCGGTTCCCCCGGATCAGATGGCATTGAACCTGGCCGCAGCAGAAATCATCAAAAAAATATGCGGGATCAAAGGAATTCAGCTTCAGGGATACAAAAATCTGACCAAAGGCGGTTCTTAGGAAAGATTTGAATCTGAGCTTGACACCAAAGAAAAATTATAATTGTATATGCCTGATATCTGCACATGATTCACGACCAGGCAAGTTATGGATGCCCATCATTATTCAGGAATTTGCATT
>CALGAJ010000097.1 GCA_937951975.1 uncultured Desulfotignum sp. | reverse complement strand
TGGCGTTCATCCCCGGTTACAGCGGCGGGACCGTCCCTGACTTTCACAGGGTTCCCTTTTAACTGCGTGGGCAGCACCTGAAACAATAAAGTACTTTACCTGCTTGCCCCGGGGGTGTCAAGAATAAAATTATGTATCCGGAAGTGATGGAACCATCTGTATATATTGACATCTCAGGCAAACCATAAGATAAATATATCCAATGGGGACATGCGGTTGCGTTTCAAGCCCATTATCTGTATTTTAAACAGAAATCCATCAATTGAAAGTATTTTGACGAAAGTGTAGACGCGCTTATGAAATTTGAAGACTATCCAATTGCCGGGGCCATAAAAAAAAATCTGGCTGCCGCCGGATTCAAACGGCCCACAGATATCCAGTTCAAGGCCATCCCTTGCATCCTCAAGGGTGAAGACGTGCTGGCCGTGGCCCAGACCGGCACGGGAAAAACAGCGGCCTTTGCCATTCCTGTGATCGACCGGATCCATAAATCCAAACAAGCCAGGGCCCGTGCCGGAATCCAGTGTATTGTCATGGTCCCCACGAGGGAACTGGCCGGCCAGATCGGCGCAGTGTTCAATGCCCTGTCCAGCCATACCCGGGTCAATCCTTTTGCGGTTTTCGGCGGTGTGGACCAGGACCGGCAGATCGCCCGGCTGAAAGACGGCATCGATGTACTGGTGGCCACACCGGGACGGATGTTTGATCTCATCAGCCAGGGCGCCATCACCCTGTCCCGGGTGAACACCCTGGTGCTGGATGAGGCGGACCGGATGCTGGCCAAAGGGTTTTTAAAAGATATTCAGGCCATCAAGAAAAAACTGCCCCGGCGGCACCAGACCCTGTTTTTTTCCGCCACCATTGACAAGGAAATCAAGAAACTGGCGTTTTCCCAGGTGAGAACATCTGCCATCCGGATTCAGATTGCACCGGACTCTCCGGTGTCCAGAAATGTGTCCCACTGGGTGGTGGAAATGGAGATGGATGACAAACGGTTTTTTCTGCGGCGGTTTATCCGGGATCATGAAAATGAGCGTATCCTGGTGTTTGTCAGAACCAAAGTCAGAGCGGAACGGGTGGCAAAAGCGCTTGACAGGGATCAGATCGCTTCGGCCACCCTTCACGGAGACAAGGATCAGGCGGAACGCACCCGGGTCCTGGCCCGGTTCAAGGCGGGAGAAGAACGTATTCTCATTGCCACGGATGTGTCTGCCCGGGGCATTGATATTCCCAGCCTGGATTATGTGATCAATTATGATCTGCCGGAAAATCCGGAAAACTATGTGCACCGGGTAGGACGAACCGGCCGGGGCACGCGCAAGGGTCAGGCATTTTCATTTTGCAGCCCCAATGAAAAAACACTGCTGAATCAGATCCAGGCATTGATCAATGAAGAAATTCTCATTCAGCCGGTGACCCCCCAGGAGTATGCTCAGATTCTTCTGGACCCCAAAGACACCGAAGGGCTCAGGCAGATGATTCTGACCCATGAAGCCGGGGATCCCGGAAAATCACGGAAAAAATCAAAAAAATCTAAACGGTCCGGCTGAGTTCCTGTTTAAGCATGCAGCAGGCGATTCTGTGGGCCGGCGTGCCGTCTGGCAGATAATCCAGGTTGCCGGGCTGGATGATTTTGTTCATGACACATCCTTCAGGGATGGTCAGATCAAACAGCTGGGTTTCATTGACGGGCAAAGACGGCACCAGGGCGTTGCCCCGGATGGTGTAGCCATGCAGCGGAAAATCTTCGCACAGGGGACACCGGTACACCCGGCCGTTGGGAAACACAAAATAGTTGTCCGCCACAATGCCTGCACAGGTAAATGCCTCGCCTTTTTCCAGAAATACTTTGGGATAGGTGACGATGATGCCTGTTTCAGCAATGGTGTGGGCCACTTCGGGAATCACGGACAGCCACATGTCCCTGGATACCTGATGGGTGTCGGTACTGCCGGCAGCGGATTTGCCCCGCATGCCGATGACCTGAATAAAAAACCGCTGAATATCCAAAGATGACACCAGCTCAGGCATTTTGAACAGCTCATGTAAATTTTTGTCAGACACGGTATAGATCATGGAGCAGGCAAACCCTTTTTTTCGTGCCTGGTGAATACCTGAGATCACCGCATTATAACTGCCCTGCCCCCGAATGGCGTCATTGGTGGACGGAGTGGCTCCGTCCAGGGAAAATGAGATGAAATCCACATCTTCCGGGGTGATCTTTTCCAGGATACCGTGGAATAAAAACCCGTTGGTGTCAATGGTAATGGACTTGAAATGAAGCTGTCTCGCTGTTTTGACGGCAGCGGGCAGATCCCTGTGCAACGTGGGCTCACCACCTAAAAAAACCAGATTGGTCCGGGATGCGTTATGGGCAAACACGCCCAGCCACTGCCGGATAGTCTCAATGGAAAGGGTCTGAAGCCCATGCTGATCCGGATTGATATAGCAGTGGGCGCAGGACAGGTTGCACCGGGTCAGGATATGAAAGAAAAGATTGGATGAGTCTTTGGAAAAGGCTACGGTTTTTTTCTGCATGGTTGATCCTGATGCTTATCCCATGCACTGTTTGGTGAATTCCGGATCGAACGGCACCGGATAGTCGCCGTCATAGCAGGCTTTGCAGAAATTAAGTTCCGGATTCTTCACGCCGGAGGCCGCCAGCATCCCTTCAATGGACAGATAATGCAGGGAGTCCAGACCCAGGTAATCCCGCAGTTCATCCACGGTTTTTTCTGCTGCAATCAATTCCCCTTTGGAAGAAAAGTCGATGCCGTAGTAACAGGGAAATTTGTGGGGCGGGCAGGAGATGCGCATGTGCACTTTTTTGACCCCCAGTTCCCGCAGGGCCTTGACCCTGGTTTTGGCGGTAGTGCCCCGGATGATGGAGTCTTCGATAATGATGATATCTTTGCCTTTGATCAGTTCCCGGACCGGGTTGAGCTTGATGCGCACGGAAAAATCCCGCATGGACTGGGTGGGCTGGATAAAGCTTCGGCCCACATAATGGTTTCGGATCATGCCCATTTCAAAGGGAATCCCCGATTCCCGGGCATATCCGATGGCGGCATAGTTGCCGGAATCGGGAAACGGCATGACCAGGTCCGCATCCACATGGCTTTCCTGGGCCAGGCGCCGGCCGTGGTTTTTGCGCATTTCATACACGTTTTTGCCGTCAATGGTGGAATCGGGCCGGGCAAAATAGATATATTCGAAAATACACAAGCTCTTGTGGGCCGCGGCCTTGGGATGACGAAGGCTTTTGATCCCGTCCTCGTTGATGATCACGATCTCTCCGGGGTCCAGCTCCCGGATGAATTCCGCCTGGATCAGATCAAACGCACAGGTTTCAGAGGCCAGTACATAATGTCCGTTGAGCTTGCCCAGGGCTAGGGGCCGGAATCCGTTCGGGTCTTTCATACCGATGATCTCTCCCTTGCAGGTGAGCAGGATCATGGAATAAGCCCCTTGAATTCTGGAAACTGCCTTGAGAATGGCATTTTCATAGTCGCCTTTGACCAGGTTCTTGATGAACAGGTGCAAAAACACTTCTGAATCCATGGTGGTCTGGAAGATCGAGCCT
>CALGAJ010000096.1 GCA_937951975.1 uncultured Desulfotignum sp. | reverse complement strand
TTCAGTCGGAAACCGATGAACCTCGGCACCGGCAATTTCGGCCTTTGACTTGAATTGCTCGAACATCCCCCTCCTTTTTTATGCTGCGCAATCCGGCGGCCGGCTCAGGCGGCCCCAGCGGTGATTTGAAAAAACACCCGCAACAGATGCACGGGATAATCTGTCAACGGGATCACCATAATTGACTCTGTGTCTGCGTGTCAACATCCTTTATCCGGCAATCAAACCTTGAATCTGTTTTTTAATAACCCGATGTGTGGTATATAAACATCGAAAAGGGGTCAACAGCGAAAACGAACACCATTCATGCCGGCAAACACATGGGATTCTATCAACGATTCATTCTGCCGAAACTGATGCACCGGGTCTGCGCCCACAGGGACATCACGGGCCAGCGGAAAAAAATTATTTCCCAGGCCAGAGGAAGGGTTCTGGAAATCGGGATCGGGTCCGGTCTGAACCTGCCGTTCTACGATCCGCAGACAGTGTCATGCGTGTGGGGCATCGATCCCAGCCGGACCCTGATGGACATGATCCCGGGTCTTCCGGCCCGGCGGCCGTTTCCCGTCCGCCTGATGGCAGGCTCCGGCGAACAGATTCCCCTGGACCGTCACAGTGCCGACACCGTTGTGGTGACCTATACCCTGTGTTCCATACCGGATATCCGGCAGGCCCTGACAGAGGTACGGCGGGTGTTGAAACCCACGGGCCGGCTTCTTTTCTGTGAGCACGGCCGGGCACCGGATATCAGTGTTTCCCGGTGGCAGGACCGTCTGTCCCCGTTGTGGGAACCGGTGTCCGGCGGATGTCACCTGAACCGGCCCATCGCGGCCCTGATCAGGGACAGCGGATTCTTCATCCAGGGGCTGGATGCCCGGTATGTCAGCCCCATCCGCATCTCCGGGTTCCACTATCGGGGAACCGCCGTTCCGCGCTGATCCGCTGATCCGCTGACCGAAGACGAAAGGAGAGTGCCATGGATCCCTGTATTCCCGGATATATCAGAGCCAGGCAGGCCGGGCGGCTGAAACAGGCTGTTCAACAGGGCCTGGACATGCTGTCCGCCTGCACCCTGTGCCCCCGCCGGTGCCGGGTGGACCGGACAGCAGATGACACCGGATACTGCGGGGCGGGCCGTCAGGCCAAAGTGGCGAGTTTCTCCCCGCATTTCGGAGAAGAACCGCCCCTGGTGGGGGACCACGGGTCCGGCACCATTTTCTTTTCCCATTGCAGCCTTCAGTGCGTATTCTGCCAGAACCATGACATCAGTGTCCAGGGGGAAGGACACACCGTGTTTCCGAACCAGCTGGCCGCCATGATGATCCGCCTGCAGGAACAGGGCTGCCACAATATCAACTTCGTCACCCCCACCCATGTGGTGCCGCAGATCCTCGAGGCCCTGGATCTGGCTGCGGACATGGGGCTGCGCATTCCACTGGTCTACAACTGCGCCGGATACGAATCCCCGGACACGCTGGCGCTTCTGGACGAGATCATCGACATCTACATGCCGGACTTCAAGTTCTGGGACAATGCGGCTGCCGGGCGGTTCTGCAGCGCCCCGGACTACCGGGAAACGGCACAGGCCGCCATCCTGGCCATGCACGCCAAGGTGGGGGACCTGAAAACGGATGATGCCGGCATTGCCTGTTCCGGGCTTCTGGTGCGGCACCTGGTGATGCCCGGCCGGCTGGAAGACACCCGCCGGATCCTGGAATTCCTCAAAACAAAGGTGTCTCCAGCCACCCATGTCAATCTCATGTCCCAGTACCGGCCCATGGGGGAGGCCCGCCGGTTTCCCGATCTGTGCCGGCCGTTGTCTGCAACGGAATTCAGGCAGGCCCTGGAAATGGGGAAGGCGTCCGGCCTGTCCCTGGTCCGATAACCGGAGCCCGGTATCCGGTAGCATTGGCGGCAGTCCAGATCCAATGCCCCCCTTGTAATCCATGCCCTGGCATGTTATATATGCTTAAATATGTATCTGAATATGTAGATATGTGAAAATGAAATAAAGCACCTGCCGGTCCATGTACCGGCGGCGGTTTGATTAACCTGAAACAAGGAGACCCATGCAAGTACCCAAAAGACATCGTATTCAATTCCCCCAGACCTCTGCACAGAATCTGGCCCAGGATGAAGCCTATTTTTATCTGATTTCACCGGATAAAGAGAAAAAAAAGATCCGGTTCCATGATTATGACCAGATCTACAATATGCCCGGACTGTATGAACAGATTTTTTACGACCGGCTCAAATGCAGTTCCCCCACAAAAGTGGCGCAGATTCTCAAATCCGCCATCAACCAGACCAATGAGAACTTCAGTGAGCTCCGGGTACTGGACCTGGGTGCCGGAAACGGGCTGATGGGAGATGCCTTTAAACAATTCGGGGTATCCCGCCTCATCGGCGTGGATATCATTCCGGAAGCCAAAACCGCCACCGAGCGGGACCGGCCCCATCTGTACGATGCCTATTACGTCAGCGATTTCTGTAACCTGACCGATGAAGAAAGAGAAGAATATCTGTCCTGGTCCCTGAACTGCCTGACCGTAGTGGCGGCCCTGGGGTTCGGCGATATCCCCACCAAGGCGTTCATCGAGGCATTCAATATGATTCAGTCTCCGGGATGGGTGGGATTCAACATTAAGGAAACCTTTCTTAACGAAAGCGATGATGCCGGATTTTCACGCATGATCCGGGAACTGATTTTCTCCAACCACATGGATATCTATCATCTGGAACGATACCGGCACCGCCTTTCCATTGAAGGTGAACCTTTATATTATTACGCCATCGGCGCAAGGAAAAAAGCGGATATTCCTGAATCAATGATCTCAAAATTTGCCGATTAAATCCGACAGGCTGCCCGGAATTTGCCGGGCAGCCGTCCGCCCGGCAAAGAATCTCAAGGACCTGCGTCCGACATCGAATTACACCCGGACGATCTCTGTCTCATCAAGTGAAATGTCTGTCTGGCACACAAGTCCGGCCTCATCTTCCCTGCGCTTCAACAAACCGTCCAGCCCCTGGTCTTTCCACAACCGCATCATGGAGCGAATCTGCCTGGAGATGCCGGCATAGTCCTTTTGTGCCACCAAGTCTTTAATGGCTGCCATCTCTGTTCGCCGGGATCCTCTCAGTGACGATCCCCTGTTGTAGACGAGCGACAGCAAAGCGGCCTGCGCATTGGGGTGCAGTTTCTCAACGCCTGCATATACCCTTGCCGTGTCTGCTGCATACCGGGTCAGCGTGGATTCGTAAAATACACGCCGGGCCGCCTCCAGGGGGATAAAAATGGACTGTATGTTCTTCAAAACCTGTCCGGCACCGTCTCCCCGTAAACCGCACACGGAAACAAGCCTTTCCAGATCGATCTCTGATAGATCCCTTGACCAGTCTTTGCGCGTCTGATGCCGGCTGTTGTATCCCAGATCGTAACCGATACCAATGGTGATGCCTGAACTCCCGCCCGGCCAGATGGGATGCGAGAGAAATTTCCGGTAATAGGCCGCAGAAGAGATCTCGTGCTGTACAATCTTTTGAAGCCCTTTTCTGGATACGGTCAAAGAAACACTTTTGACCGCAGCCGCCTGCTCCTGTTTGTCAAAAAGCCTGTTTTCCAGTGCGGTCAGAGTGGCCGGGCCGATGACACCATCGGCCGTCACGCCTAAATAAGACTGAATCCGTTTGATACGCGCCGTTGTATCAAATTTTGCCATGGTTCGATTCCCCAGACCCTAAAGCTTCTTTGCCGGAGACTTTTTATTGTGATGGATCAGTCCTTTGTTTCTGACTGAATGTCTGTTTCCGACTGACTGTCTATTTGGGATTGCAGCTTTGCCGCCTCGTCCTGTGCTTCGGAAAGTTCCTGTGGTGTCAACATCTTGGCGATCACGTCTCTGTTATTGATTCCCTTTCCTTGTGACGCAGCCAAACTGGACCAGACATAGGCCAGTTTGAGATCCGGTGTCACACCCTGGCCTTCAGCATAAACAAACCCAAGGTTATGTTGCGCCCCGGCATGACCCTGTTCCGCGGCTTTTTTATACCAGTACACAGCCTGTTTGTAGTCTTGTGTCACACCCTGGCCGTCGTAATACATCGTCCCAAGTCTGACCTGAGCGTCCGCATCCCCCTGTTCAGCCTTGTTTAGGACATCTTCAAATTCACCACAAACAGCAGAAGTGGCAGTGAACAGCAACATGAGCATCACCAGCAGAATCTTTTTCATTTCAACCTCCTTAATTTAGATACAGATTTTCTCTTATGACACCGGGGGGCAAAATGCAAGGGAAAAAGCTTATCCCGGAGACAGAGCCAGAACCAGTGGATTGATGATCCGGAAAAACCTTATGAATTTCTTGCATTGCTATGTTCATTCCTGTTGCGATACATGCTATTAATCCCTTGAAGCAAAGTATTATAAGCAACTTTTGTAATTTATTCTACAAAAAAATATCCGCTGTAAAAACAGATATCTCTGAATCACGGGTTCTCTAAATTGCCGGATAAATTTGATGGGCTATCCGGATTCATCCGGGCAACCGTCCTCCTGGGAGGAAAATTTCAAGAATCCGGGCAGAACCGCACCCGACAGAATCAGGATGCCGGTCACCACAAACCCGGCGGGAAAATATCCGTTTTCACTTAACATACCGATCATACCGGGTATCACCCCGCCGCCCACCAGAAAGGCAGCCGGAATCGTGAACGAAACAGCAACATTGCGGATCTGACTGGATCCGATGTTGGACAATGCGGCAAAGGCCGGCGGAAAAAAACAGACAGCCACCACGGGCTGACAGAAAATGGCAACCAGCAACAGGCGGCCGGAAAAGATCCCGATCAGCATCACCAGGATACCGCTCAGCATGAGGACTGCGGTAATCACGGGTTTCAGGCCCAGCCGATCGGTGATCCATCCGATTACCAAAGTCATGGGAAGCGTTGCGACCCGGGACAGCGTCACAAACGTGTTGGCTTGAGTCTGCGCAATGCCGTGCTCGTCCACCAGATACAGCGGCAGCATGGAGTATATGCCCAGCGTACCGGAAACCCCCAGGCTGAAAAGCAGCATCATCCACCAGAACGACGGGATGGCAGCCAAAGGATAAAATGATTCAAGTTTCGGGGCTTGCCCGGGAAAATCCCGGATAGTGGAAAACCGGGAAAAAGACCATCCCAGAAGAATGTACACCCCGCCCAGGACAAACAGCACATACCGCCACGACATCCATAAAAGCAGCATTTCACAGATTATCGGGGTCAGCAGAAAACTCAGATTAGGCGCCAGTTCATGAATGCCCAGTGCCTTTCCCCAGTTTTTCCTGTCAATGGTTGCCGTGAGCACGGCAATCCCTGATGACAGATACAACCCGGCGCCCATGCCGGCCAGAAATATTCCCAGCCGCATACCGGACAAACTGTGGCAGAATCCGGTAAAAACAAACACCAGCCCGGTGCCTACCGCAGACAGGACAATGGTGTTCCGGTGCATGATCCGGGCAGAGACAACACCTGAAAAAAACACGGCAATGCAGTATCCGGTTGCGGAAAACAGAAAAAAAGACCCAGCCTGGTCCCCGGTCAGATCCATATCCGTGAGAATGGTCGGCATCAGCGGTGAAATGCTGATCCGGATGGTGAAATTCATGAAAAAGATGGCCGTGAGAAAAAACAACGGCAGATACGCGGATTTCAAATCGTGTAATGGCGGTTGATTTTTCATCAGGCAAAAATATCACGGGCCATTTTAACCCGTCAACCTCTTTATAAGGGAGGATGGCGCGCCTGACAGGATTCGAACCTGTGGCCTACGGATTAGAAGTCCGTTGCTCTATCCAGCTGAGCTACAGGCGCAACAATCGATTCTTTTAACAAAAAGCCCTGAAAAAGTCCAGAAAAAAAACAGGCATTTCTTTACATTCCCGGATAAATAAATTTATTACTTTAATACCTGAAATGATAATGATATAATACTTTTTTAATTATCTGTTAAGACTGAGAGTTCATTGAATGACAAATACATCCGATCAGTATCAATCTGAGACAGACAAAAAACGGTCAACCAAAAAAGATTTTCTTCTTCCGGTTCCCAAAGCCAGAGCTGCCAGTACCAAAGCCCTGGTCAAATCCGATCCCATTCAAAGCTACCTGAATGAAATCAATCGATACCGGCTGCTGACCCGGGAAGAAGAGATCGATCTGGGCAAACGCATCCAGGAAGAAGGGGATCAGGAAGCCGCGTATATCATGACCACGTCCAATCTGAGACTGGTGGTGAAAATCGCCCTGGAATTCCAGCGGATATGGATGCAGAACCTGCTGGATCTGATACAGGAAGGGAACATCGGACTAGTTCAGGCGGTCAAAAAGTTCGACCCCTATAAAAACGTCAAATTCTCTTATTATGCCTCTTTCTGGATCAAGGCATATATCCTTAAATTTATCATGGACAACTGGCGGATGGTGAAAATCGGAACCACCCAGGGGCAGCGCAAACTGTTTTTCCGATTAAAAAAAGAAAAACAGCAGCTCATCGAGCAGGGATTCGATCCCAAGCCCAAGCTTTTGTCCGAACGTCTGGGCGTGTCTGAAAAAGAGGTGGTGGATATGGACCAGCGTCTGGCCAACTGGGATCTGTCTCTGGATGAACCCTTGAAAAACGATTCCAATACCGAGCGGATTGAATTCATCAACACGGAATCAGATTCATCCGAAGACCGGATGGCCAAAAAAGAAATTGAAAACATCCTTCACACCAAAGTCAAAAAATTCAAACGCACCCTTAACGACCGGGAAATGGAAATTTTTGAACAGCGTATTTTTTCCGACGCGCCGCTGACCCTTCAAGAAATCGGGGAAACCTACAATATTTCCCGGGAACGGGTTCGCCAAGTTGAAAATAATATTTTAAAAAAAATGAAGGCGTTTTTCAAAAAAGACATGCCTGATTTCGACATGTACGACCATACCCGATAACCCAATCGAATACAGGGTGATTTTTTCATGACCAGGGCAATGATTCACAGTGTTTTTGTTTTATTGATCCTCTTGAGTGCAGCAGGTTGCACAGGGATACAATACACCCCGGCAGTTCCGGCCGACGCCGGTCCGGATGAACCGGTTCAGGACACGGGATTGTCCATCGATTCCTGTCCTGACGACACGTTTC
>CALGAJ010000095.1 GCA_937951975.1 uncultured Desulfotignum sp. | reverse complement strand
GATAAAGGACTCAATACTCAGTGATGCACGGGTGATCCCCAGCAGCAGCGGCTTTCCCGAAGCATCCAGTTCATCCCTCAAACCGGCGTAAGATCCCAGTGTCAGGGTTGAGAACAGGTCTCCGGCCCTGCTCAGAACAGGGGCCTGATTTTCCTTGCGGTAGGCTTCAATCTGCTGCTCCAGGATCAGGGCCGCGATCTGGAACCGCAGATACTGCTCGGCATTTTGGGTGATGCTGGAAAGGTGGGCTTCTGCTTCTTCAGACGCGCCGGCCGCCGCGGCACTCCCGTCATTCTGCCGGATGTCATGCTGAATGATCTGCCGCTGATCGCGCAGCGCATCTCTCTCGGAGTGAAGTTCCCTGAGCTCTATGGATATTCTGTCGATGTCCCCTTCAATACCGTCAATGTCTGAACGGTCCACCTCTTTTTCCAGCGCTTCAATGCCAAAGCCGTCCCCATTGCGGTTCAGTTCCTGTTCCAGCGCTTCAACCTGTTTCAGCAGTTCCCGTTTACGGGCCGACTTTTCCCCGGCCTCGGTCAGTTCCTCCACCGTATCTACCCCAGCCTGCGTTTTCAGTTCACGGATCTTTTCCTGTGACTGGCGGATGGTGATCGTGACATCGCGGATCTCCTGATTTTTTTCTTCCAGCTGGTCCCTGATTTTGATCAGACTGGCCCGGGCTTCCCGGGCCGCGTTCAGATCGCGATGGAGCTGGCCGGCAATGGTCAATGCATCCCGGCCCTCTGTGTTCATTCCAATCCCTGCGGCAAATTCGTGAACGCGTCTGTCGAACGCCTCTTTGACCCTGTCCATGCCGTAAATTCTTTTCCGCAGCTCTTCAGACTGATCAAACTGTTTAAAGAACGACACCAGGTGATCAAAGGTTTCCATGGCGGTTTCCGGGTGGGCATCCGGGGTCAGGCCCAGGCCGGAGATGGCTTTTTCCCACTCTTTTGCCCAGGTGATCAAACCGGATTTCACGGTTTTCAGGTCATCCCGTGTCCGTTTCAGCCGGATGTGCAGATCTTTCAGTGACTCTGCAATTTGACGGCGCCTGTCCCGGGTTTTCTGCTCTGTTTCGATTTGCTGCTCACACAGGGAGATCAGTGCTTCCAGGCTCTTTCCCTGTATTTCCGCCGACGGGTCTAACCCGGCGATCCGGTGTGCCATCAATCTCTTCAGATGATCACATTCTTCCCGCAGTTTTTTTTCTCTGCCTGCCATTTCCTTTGCGGCATGCATCTTTTCGATCAGCCGTTCCGCTTTCAGCACCCACTGCTTCATTTCCCGGGGGGTACCGGCAGAAACATTCAATGGTTTCCAGATAGCGGCCCAACGGACCTCCAGATCCGCACGATCCTGTTTGATCTTTTCCAGAATCGCTGACAGATCAGCGATTCTGGAGGTCTTGTGATCCATTCTGGCTTCCAGGCCGGCCCGTTTTACCACCTGGTCCGCATCCAGTCTCAAGCGGTCGGATATATGGTCTGCCAGCGCAACCTTTTTCTCATACACGGCCGCCAGATCAGATCCGGAGGTATACGCCCGAACCAGGTCCCCGGTATCCCGCTGCCGGATATAGGTCTGTTTGATCAGGGACCATCCCTGGTCACGGTCCTTCCGGGATGCCTCCAGGTCGGCAATTTTCGGCACTTTTTCCTTTAACAGCAGCGCGTTCAACTCCTGTTCCGCCTGGTTTTTTTCCGCTTCGGTTTCCTGTTTTTTCCGGGATGCGGTTCTGGACTGCTCCATGAGGTCATCGAATTCTTTTTCAAACCGGTCCAGGGTTTCAGCAACCGGCAGCCCCATGGACAGCAGGGCATCGGCATCCCCTTTGTAATTCCCCAGTCTTGCAAATTCGTTTTCGCAGGCGGCTTTTTCCTGTGCCGCCTGAGTTGTCATGTCATTCAGGCGCTGTTCGATGTCCCCGGCTTTGCGCGCCGAGGCAACGGCCGCCTTTAACTCCATCAAATCGATCTCTTTTTGCGGCAGGGTTTCCAGCCTGCTTTCAAGCGATGTGATTTCGTCCTGGAGATCCTTTAATGCGGCGTTGTATCCATCCTGTTTCTGGAGCAGCAGCCCTTTTTTCCGGGCCAGTTCCGAGATCCATTTTTTATTGTTGAGCAGCGGCCTGAGATGATCGGCGCCATCCAGACCCATGTCCGGCCGGATCCCCTTCAGCAGGGTTTCGGCTTCATTGCGCAGCAGACGGCGTTTCCCATCCTGACCGGGCCGGTCCGCCAGGGTTTTTTCCACCGCACCGAGTTCTTTGTAGAGCCGTGAGATGGCATCTTCATTTTTCAGTAAATCTTCTCTCACCCGCAGAGATCCGGATTCCCTGTTCAGGGCATCCCGTCTGGCATCGAGCCGTTCTTTTGCATCCAGTGCGGTTTGAAGTGTCTGCCCGGCGGTTTTCAGCTGGTCTGAAAAATCTTCCGGAAGCAGACGGACCGTGCCCAGGGCCTCGATTTTCTCCAGACAGTTCCGCCGCCGGGCCAGGGCCCCTTTGACACGGTTGATCCGTTCCAGAGCGCTTTTCTGTTTGTTCTTTTCTTCGATCTTTTCTTCCACCTCATGGATGGCCGCACTGGTTCCGGACAGATCATTCTGCAGGGCTTTCCAGGCGGAGACCGGCAGGGTGGCTTCCCGCATTCTTTTCAGCGCATCTTTGTAATCTGAAATGGCCCGGTTCAGCACCGCTTTGGACCCCCGGGGCTTGAAGATGTCACCGGCACGGTCCTGCATTTCCGCCAGGATGTCCCGGAGACCGGCCGTCCCGGCCGCCGCACTGAACAACGCCTGGCCCAGGTCCCCGGACTGTTCCAGGAGCTCCCGGCCGCCGGCAATCAGTCTGTCATGGTCAATCCCCCAGAGCCGGGTGAAAACCGTTTCATCGATCCCTGCCGGAAGAAACCGCCGGAACCGGGATTCATCCATGGGCTCGTCTTTTCCATATTCCAGCAGGGTGTCCTTGTTCCCCTTCCTCCGGACAAATTCCAGAGTGTCTCCGGTGGACAGCTGTAACTCTCCGCCGATCCGGAGCTGCGGATAGGAATGAACAAAATTATCATCCGTTGTGGCGGGAATGCCGAACAGCCAGCCGGTCAGCGCCCGCAGCGAGGTGCTTTTCCCGGCTTCATTATCCCCGTAAATCAGGTGCAGTCCCTGATCACCCTCTGACAGGTCCAGGGACTTGTCTGTAAACCGGCCGAAAGCAATGAGGTCCAGGCGGTTGATTCTCATTTCTTCCCCCCTGCTGCCAGCAGTCGGCCGATCAGCATTTTTTTGGCTTCCCGGGTGATCCGTTCAAGCACTTCATTGTCGCTCAAATCCAGAACAGATTCCGAGCCAAAGGCTTCCGGCGGCACTTTCTGCTTCAATTCCGCGATTTTGTCTTCCAGTCCGTCTATCCGGCCCGGATCCTCCGGGGTTGAGACAATGGCCCGGAGCAGCTGCCCCAGTGACGTGTCATCGGCCAGGGCATCTTCCAGGTCATATTTTCCCAGGGTCCGGTTTTCAAGGCGTTCAATCCAGACGTCATCGCCGGCGGTTTCCGCCCCCAGGGCCTTGACCTGCTGTTCCAGTTTTTCCGGAAACGCGGCCAGTTGATCCGACAGCTTTGTGGCCCCGGTCAGCCGGATCCGCATTGCCAGGGGCCGGCCCTCTGCCAGTGCCCGTTCCTGTTCAATGGCTTCCCGGACGGTTTCCAGAACCTCCCGGGGGTCTTCCAGATCCGTCAGGTCGATGTCCGCCAGGGTCCAGCGCAGCACATCCAGAGACACGGGTTCCACCTGTGTGACGGCATCTTCCTCCACCGTGACCACCACACCGCCTTTGGGACCGCTTTCCCGGATATGGCGGCCCTGGATGCACCCCGGAAACACCACAAACGGGTCTTCGGAAACCATTTCCTGTCTGTGGACATGGCCCAGGGCCCAGTACTGGTAATTTCTGGCGCGCAGATCATCCAGGGTGCACGGTGCATAGGGGGCATGCCCCTCCCGGCCGTCCAGGCTGGTATGCAGCAGCCCGATATTGAACAGGCCTTTGATGCCCGGATTGAACCCCGCCGCCAAGTTCTCGTCCACATGCCGGGTTTTGAAGCTGCGCCCGTGAATGGCCGCACCACAGTCCTCCAGGATCACGGTTTCCACTTTCCCGGCGGAAAACATCTTCATGCTGGCCGGCGTATCCAGCGCCCGGGTCATCCGGTTGGCGGCATCATGGTTGCCTGCCACGGCAAATACCCGGATGCCCTGCTGATGCAGTCTCCCCACCTGCCGGCTCAAAAATATCCCGGTGCTGTAATCTTTCCAGTCCCCGTCATAGAGATCCCCGGCCAGCAGCACAAACGCGGCTTTTTCTTCGATGGCCAGATCCACCAGGTTCCTGAACGCTCTCCGGCAGGCGTCCCGGATGGCATCCACCGGCGCGGACTCATATCTGGACAGCCCGCGCAACGGGCTGTCCAGGTGAATATCCGCCGCGTGAATGAATTTAAACATGATGGCTCCTTATGATGATCTGTCCGCCTTTTATAGCATGAAAAAAGACAGCTGTCATGCCAGAGAAGGCCTGGCGGTTTCCCTGTAATGGGCCAGGTTGAGGAGGTTGGTTTCCACGGACTCGTTTTTGATGATGCCGCAGACGGATGCGTCGTCCATGCGGCAAAGAGGCTGCGCCGATCCTTTCAGGGATAGCGCATGACCATTTAAAATGGCCATAAAAGGGGGACGAGCAACAGGATTACAGCAAATGCGATCAGATTGAGACCGATCCCGAATTTGAAGTAATTGCCCGCGGTATAGCCGCCGGGTTCCTGGACAAGATAGGGCGCCGGATGACCATAGGGCATCAGAAACGCGGTCGAGCAGGCCACCACCACGGCCACGCAGAATCCCCGGGGGCTGACGCCCAGAAGCTCGGCCGCATTGATGGCAATCGGTGTCATGATAATGGCCACGGCCGCATTGTGGATCGGCTGGGTCAGAATCATACACAGCAGAACCAGACCTGCGAGCACGGCAACCGAACCGAATCCGCCCAGGGCCGCAATCAATGCGCCCCCGATAAAGTCCGCAGCCCCGGTTGTGTTCAGCGCCAGGCCGAGGGGATACATGGCGCCCACCAGCACCAGGGTCCGGCCGTCAATGGCCTCATAGACCCCCTGGGGCGATACGATCCCGAAAAGGACCATCAGAAGCGCCCCTGCCACGGCGGTCACGGCAATGGGCAGGATGCCGGCCGCGGCAGGGGCAATCACCAGCAGAAGAATCAGCGCGGCAATGGGGGCCAGTTTTTTCTTCTTCTGAGACACACTGGGATCTCCGGGCTTGTAATATATCAGCAGCTCTTTTTCCGGATTGAAATCCCTCATTCTATCTCTGGGGCCGTAAACCAGAAGACCGTCCCCTTCCCGCACTTTGACCCGCAAGGGATCCGTTCTGTGGGGCTGGTTGTCCCGGTAGTAGGCAACCGGCGTCATTCCCGATTTTTTGAGTATCTCAAGATCGCCCACTGCCTGCCCGATAATCGGGGACCTCGGGGGAATGACCGCTTCGGCAAGTTCACCCGTACTGATGGGATATTTTTCCTGACTTTTGGGGTGCCCGACAAACGTCAGCAGGGGGTGTTCATCGGCAAAGGCCTTGACCGCTTGTTCCTGTCCCTGCAGAAGCACCATATCCCCCTCTTGAATGGACTGTGCCCCCCCCGGAATGATCAGCTCTTCGCTCCGGCGGACAATGGCGATCGGGACCAGACCGAATGACCGGAGATCAAACGTATCCAGACGGATATCTTCTTCCTGGATATCTTCAGACACCCAGACCTCGAAAAGCCGGTCCTGGAGCCCGTAGGTTTCTATCAGATTGGGCGTTCTGGGAACCTCCTCCGGGGCAGGCGCCTCTTTTTTCCCCCCGGGCGGCACTGACGCGGCCGAAGAGCTTATCACAAAGCTTTTTCTCCCGGGCAGGGGCCTTCCTATCGACTCATAGGTTTTTCTCCCCATTATAATGATGTTTCCCATGGTTATTCTTTTAAAAAGCTTCAGGTCCTCAGGCATGTGCCACGGCAGCGAGTTGTCAAGCCCGATAATTCTTTCCGGCGTCATTGCTACGATAAGTGA
>CALGAJ010000094.1 GCA_937951975.1 uncultured Desulfotignum sp. | reverse complement strand
CAACAACATTCCGGGTCCGGGAGGAACTGTTTTGAACTATCAACCCCCAGAAACAACGGAAGAAATCGAAGGTTTGGGCCAGGATGAAGATGCCTCACTGGGTGATTATCCGATTGATACGGTGCTCATTCGAAACGAGAACCGGACAGTCCATGACGTTCTCAGGAGGATAAAAAAAGGGAGTTATATCCTGGATCCGGATTTTCAGCGTGATTTTATCTGGTCACCGGAAAAACAGTGCAAGTTGATTGAATCGGTTCTGATGCGGATCCCGCTGCCGGTTTTTTATCTGGCTGAAAATGACAAAGGCCAGATGGTGGTGGTAGATGGGTTGCAGCGGCTGTCAACATTCCAGCGGTTTGTAAATAACGAATTGAAGCTGACCCTGCCCGCGCAGCCTGAACTGAACAACAAACGATTTAAAGATCTGTCTCCTAAGCTCCAGAACCGGGTGGAGGATTGCAACCTGATCCTGTACCTGATCGATGCTAAAGTCCCCACACAGGCCCTGCTGGATATTTTTGAACGGGTCAACAGCGGGGTTCCCCTGACGCGGCAGCAAATGCGCAACTGCCTGTTTATGGGACCTGCCACCCGTTTTTTAAAAGAGGAGGCCGGCACACAATTGTTCAAACAGGCAACCGGTCAGAGCCTGGCGGTCCAAACCATGCGGGACAGAGAATTTGTCAACCGGTTCTGCGCGTTTCAGATTCTGGGTGTTGAAAAATACAAAGGAGATATGGATGAGTTTCTGGCCAAAGCGCTGGAGCATATGAATGAAGCCGGAGAAGAAGCGCTTCAGAAACTTTCCCGCCGGTTTCGAACCGCCCTGGAAAACAACAAAAAGGTGTTCGGTATTCATGCGTTCAGAAAACATTCTCCAGACAAGACAAATCGAAACGTCATCAATGCGTCCCTCTGGGATGTCATGACCACCGGGCTGTCACGATATGCCCAGGAAGATGTGGCAAGAAAAAAAGAGGCACTGAAATCAGGATTGTACAATTTGTTTGAAGATGACGAATTTTTCGAGTCCATTACCATGGGCACCAGCCAGGTGAACCGGGTCAGGATGCGCTTTGAAAAATCAAGACAAATGTTCCGGGAGGTGTTTGATGATTACCAGGATTGATCTTGCCTTTTTCAAATGTTTTGAATTACTCAAACTGCCGCTGACCGAACTGACACTGCTGTCAGGAGCCAATGCCTCCGGCAAATCTTCCCTCCTCCAGGCATTGGTGCTGCTGCATCAAACCATTCGGGAGCATGAATGGTCCACCCGCCTGATGTTGAACGGCAATACCCTGCGGCTGGGGACAGTCCTGGATGTCGTGGACAAAATCCATGGACGTCACGTTTTTACCATTGCCATCGAAGCGGATGGCCATGAATACCGGTGGACGTTTTCAGGAGACCGCTCCGAGATGTCCATGGATGTCGTTGATATGGAGATCGATGGCAAAAAAATGGATTCATTGCCGCGCCTGAAATGCCTGCTGCCGGAAACATGTCATTCCGAGGCAACCGACATGGCGGAACGGCTCAGGGCCATGACCTACATTACAGCGGAACGAATCGGCCCGCGCGAATTCTACCCCCTGGAAGACCGGCAAATCGCATTGGTCGTGGGACCTGCCGGCGAACATGCCGTCTCGATTTTACATTCCAGGCGGGAAGACCCGGTGCAGCCGGGCCTGGAAATCAAAGACACTCCCCCCACATTGCTTAGGCAGGTGGAAGCCTGGATGCAGATATTTTTTCCGGGCTGCGGTTTGGTGGTGGAGCAGATTCCGAGAATGAACGCTGTCACGCTTGGTCTTAGAACCTCTCCGGATACAGATTTCCATCGGCCGGTCCATGTGGGTTTCGGGGTGACACAGGTGCTTCCCATTGTCGTGGCGGCCCTGTCAGCGGGTCCGGGAAACCTCTTGCTGGTAGAAAACCCTGAAGTCCATCTTCATCCGGCCGGCCAGGCCCTGATGGGCAAGTTTCTGGCCCAGGTGGCCGGTGCCGGTGTACAGGTCATGCTTGAAACCCACAGTGATCATATCCTCAATGGCATCCGGCGGGCGGTCCGTGCAGGACAGCTTTCTGCTTCTCAGGTGACCCTGCACTTTTTCAGGTCCAGGAGCGAAGATGAGCCGGAAGCTGCCCAGGTGGTTTCCCCGCAACTGGATGCGGCCGGTAATGTCGATGTATGGCCGGACGGTTTTTTTGATCAATTTGACAAAGATATGAATCACTTTGCCGGCTGGGAGGATTGATTTGGAACTGCTGGTCAATGATAACTCCCTGCATGGACAGTTCCAGGATATCCATTCATTTGAAATAGCAGTTGATCATTTGATGACCATGAGAAACAAGAGCCGGCAGTACGGGCGAGAACTATACTGCCACCGCAACATGGCTCATTCAGACGTTACGTTTGATATGAACATGCGGCAGGCTGTCAATCGTTTTAACCGCAGTAAACAAAGAGTTCTCATGCAATGGCTTGCCCAACAGGGGCCTTTCTGGGATGACGACCGGGTACATGATTCAGATGATTACCTTGAATGCAAAGAACAGGTCGTCACAGACACAGCACTCGGGGAGGCGGCAATCCGCCGGTTACACCGCCGGGACTGCCGTGTGATCAGCCTGGTGCCTTCTGACTGGGCATATACGCCCCTTCCTGTCTACTGGAGATCCACAGACAACGATGAAAAAGGCATTGATATTCCCAATTACTGGGAGATCCCACCCCTTGAATCTGCCCTGAGAGCAGCGCCGGAACCAATAAGTTCATGGAAGACAATGGCAAAAATTTGTCAAAGGCGTTTTGATGATTTGTCTTTTTCAACGGATGCGTTTGATCCATTAAAAGGGCATCCATTTAATTTTGGTTGTGCCCAGCGGATCATGGAACGACTGGAAATCCTGAACCGGTTTAAAACCTGTTTTGATGAAACCGGTACCCGCACAGACCAGGGGCAGCGATTGTACCAGGAATACTTTACCGGAAAAAAGGCATGGTTTACAGATTCATCAGACTCAGAAAAAAACAGGTTCAAATCTCAATTGACATTTAAACACCCCGATGTTGCAGGAGAAAATTTGATTTGCACCTGGCATGGAAAAGTGAAAACGCCACAGATACGCCTTCATTTTTCCTGGCCGGTATCCGCAGACACTCCGCTTTTTGTAGTATATGTCGGCCCTAAAATAACAAAAAAATAACCCAAGGTCACACGTAAACCAAGACTGACCCCATCTCCGGTTACGGCCACTAAGTAGTTTTACCTATCTATATTTAAGCGTTTTTACCAATTTACATCCCCTAATGAATATTATATACAAGCACGTCGTACCAAGCTCTATCGGATACAGCCTCCCCCTGTAACCCGACAGAGCGGAGCTATACCCAATACCCAACCCCCCAATAACTACAATAACGCAAGCCTGACCCTGAAATGAATTTGTTGATCACTGGCGGCGCCGGCTTCATCGGCACCAACTTTGTCTATTACTGGATAGACAACTACCCCCAGGACCGCATCATTGTCCTGGATGCGCTGACCTATGCCGGCAACCGTGACAACCTGGCCCGGGCGGACAACCACCCCAACTTCACGTTCATCCACGGCAACATCCTGGACCAGCCCTTGGTGGAAAATCTCCTGGTTTCTCACAATATCGACACCATTGTCCATTTTGCGGCGGAATCCCACGTGGACCGCTCCATCCAGGGCCCGGACACCTTCATCGAGACCAACATCGTTGGCACCCACACCCTGCTCAAGGCGGCCCGCAGCATCTGGCTGAACAAAGCCCCCCGGCCCGGCCACCGGTTCCACCACATCTCCACAGACGAGGTATACGGCACCCTGGCCCCCGATGACCCGCCGTTTTCGGAAACCACGCCCTATGCGCCCAATTCCCCCTATGCCGCCAGCAAAGCCGCCTCCGACCACCTGGTCCGGGCGTACCACAAAACCTACGGCCTGAACACCACCATCAGCAACTGCTCCAACAACTACGGCCCGTTCCAGTTCACGGAAAAGCTGATCCCGCTGATGATCACCAAAATCCTTGTCGGCAAACCCATCCCGGTCTACGGCGACGGCCGGCAGATCCGGGACTGGCTTTACGTGGACGACCACAACCGC
>CALGAJ010000093.1 GCA_937951975.1 uncultured Desulfotignum sp. | reverse complement strand
GGCAGGAGGAAAAGGATGAACAGGACCGCATTGCCGCTCAGAAAAAAGCCCTGGAACAGAAAAAGAGCCTGGAACCCCTTGTCACAGAGTATATTCCCATAAATTATTCAGATGCCCAGAACGATATCCAGCCCCATATCACCTCTTTGTTAACCCCTGAACGGGGAACCATTTCCGTGGACCAGCGGAGCAACATGGTCATTGTGACCGATACACAGGAAAAAGTGGATCAGATTCACGAAATGATCTACCGCCTGGACACGGTGACACCTCAGATCATGATCGAAGCCAAGATTGTGGAGGTGACCAAAGAGTTTTCACGCAATATCGGCGTGGGGTGGAACATGACCAATGACCCCGCAATCTCTTCGGGGTTTGTCAATGATTTGAATGTATCCGTGAACAACCCGTTGAATGCTGGCACGAGCAGCGGGGATTTCTCCTTTTTCCGGCTTTTCGGTTCTTCCCGGCTGGCCTTGAACGCAAAACTGGCCGCATCGGAAGTGCAGGGGGATGTCCGGATCGTCTCATCACCACGAATTCTGACGCTGGACAATAAAAAAGCCAGAATCAAACAGGGAATGGAATATGCCTATCTGGAACGCGATGATGCCGGGGGCTCCGCTGTTCAGTTCAAAGACATTGACCTGCTTCTGGAAGTGACCCCCCATGTGACCCCGGATGAACGCATATCCATGCAGGTGTTTCTGACCAAAAACGATATTGCCGGTATTACGCCCAGCGGGGTTCCTACCCTTACCACCAATGAGACGGAAACCGAACTTCTGGTGAACAATAACGATACCGTGGTTATCGGTGGTATCGTCAAAACCACGACCAACAAGGAGAAAAACGGGCTGCCTTTTTTAACCGGTATCCCTGTTCTGGGAAATATGCTTTTGGGAAGAGATACCAAGGAAGATACAAGAAATGAACTGCTGATTTTCCTGACCCCGTCCATTGTTCAACTGGAACAGAAACGCAGTCCGGCCCATACCTCGGATTAGTTCAAATCGGATAGCCGCTCGGTGGCGGTTTTTTTCAATGCCGTGTTTGATTTGACATAATGCAGCACATTCTGCCAGGACTGCCTGGCTTCATTTATCCATCCCTTTGCCTCATAAGCCCGGGCCAGGTCTGCATGCAGAATTGCGGATTCCGGATGCTCATCGATCTGGGCTTTGAGAAATTGAATGGCTTCGTTTTCACGTCTGGTTTCAAGAAACACCCGGGACAGTCCATGGGCCGCCGTCACAAATCCGGGAGACAGATCCAGGGCCTGTGAGAAATAGGTTTCAGCCCGCAGGTAATCCTGTTTTTCCAGGTATGCCCATCCCAGGTTGGAAAGAGGAAACTGAGGGGTGGGATACAACAGGTCTTCAAGAACCTCTTGAAATGCGCGGATGGCCGGATCCCATTGCTTTTGGCGCAGATGGGCCGCACCTAGATTGTTCAATGCTTCCGTGTAATCCGGTTTCAGCGCCAGGGCCGTCCTGAAAACCGGAATGGCCAGATCATCCCTGTTTTTTCCCATATAGGCCAGCCCCAGGCTGTTTAAAATATATGGATCCTGGGGGCTCATTTTGCGGGCTTCCAGCAGTCTGGACAGGGCCGCCGTATAATCTCCCTGCATCAGAAACGCTTCACCCTGTATTTGTATGGCTTCGGCCAGTTTGTCCTCATTTTTAGACACACCGGCGCACGCACAGATTGAAATACCAAGCAGAAAAATACAGAATAAAGACCGTCTCATGGGATTTCCTCGATTATAGGTATGGATTGGTATCATGGCTGAAGACATATGTGCCGGATTTGGCGGGTTTCCAGAAAAGACCGGACAAGCGGAATCACCGGTGAAGATGAGATGAACAACCGGTTCGAAGACTGTTCACCATAAATTCCGGCCAGCATTTCCACCTTTCCCTGATAGGTGAACGAAGGGTTTTCCCAGACCTGGTAACCTAACGCGGACAGCAGCTGGCGGATCTGTTCCTGCCAGTTCTCAATCAAAGTGAAGGTCACAATTTCAAATTCCAGTTGTCGAAGGGCGTCAATTCCCTGACCGTATACCCTGCCGAAGTTGAGCAGCAGATCCGGGTGGTCCGGTATCTGCACACGATCCAGCCGGACGGAAACCGGAATCTGATTGACATAAAACCGGAAGGTCTCTTCAGGGACATACGTGAACCCGGTTTGATCCAGAATCTGAAAAATCTGCTGTCTGGGTATCTGATATCTCAAGGGGGACGATTCTGGTGTCAACACCGCCCGATGGTGCAAGATCTTTTCAATGGGTTGAATTTTCACATGTCGCCAGTAGGATGAAATGGCCTGACGTGTCTTTTCGTTTTCAAGCGGATTCTGGGGTGAATGACGTGAAAGAATCATGACGGTCTTCCGGGGATCATCCATTTCAATCACCGGTGTTGAAGACAGGTCCAGTTCAACTTGCTTTTGTCCGTTTTTTTCGGGGAAATATAGTTTCCCCTGGTGAATCAACTTCCCGTTGACGGCGGCGGCATATTCCTGCAACCGCTGTAGCTGATCGGAAGCCACTGTTGTCGACGGCGGTTTTGATGGAATGTTTCGCACGGGTGATTCAACCGTGTCATGAAACTCCACCACAGGAATTTGCACTCTGCCGTCTTTGTCCACGGTATAATCCTGTTTGCGCGTTATTTTCAATGGAATGCGAATCCGGGTACCAGGCGCAATGGCATCAATATTCTGAATATGGGGGTTGATTTGTTTGAAAATGGCGATGAAAAAGGGAAAATTATTTTCAGATATCTCTCCTTTTTGTCTGAAAATTTTATACAGCCAGTCATTTTTTTTGACGATATAAGGTTCACACAGAACATCCTGTCCCTGGTAACTGTATATGCCATAATCTTTATAGGATGTTTTTATATGCTGGGCACCCTGGCTTTGCGCCATTCCTGTCAGCGCAAGGAAGATGCAGATCACGCATGCTAGGAATGAAAGGCGGAATCTTCTCATGGATCAACAGGGGTCAGGTCCATTTTTTGTGCGATTTTTTCAGATATTTCCTGGACAAACCGGTCAAACTCTGATTTTTCAAGGCGTTTTTCCTGGGACGGCATCAGATCCGGATTTTCAGGAGAGATCAGTTCCGGCAGGTTCACCCGTTCCGGGTCCGGTACGATGTGATAAGGCCCGGGAATCCGGTTTCTAAAGTACAGATCCTGGAATTCGGAAAATTTGATGGCATGGGCCGTGGCATCCAGCACAACGGTTTCATTCAGGGCAATCAGGCCCATGGCCTTGGCTTTGACAAGACCTGCCAGGCATTCGCCTCCCTGGGTACAGGCGATATGACCGTTCTGATTGGCCGTGAGCTGCCAGTCCATGATGGCCTGTTCCGTTACCTGGACAAAAAATACATTGTCCTGTCCCGAAGCCCGGTTGTATTCTTCGGCAATGGCCACCACCCGGGGCATGGATACCGGGTTGCCGATCATGGCGGCCTGGGCCACACTGGGACGGGTATTCACCGGGGTGAACACCCGTCGGGTCTTGTCCGGCTCCAGATAATACCGATACACCGGGTCGGCATGTTCCGACTGGACCCCGATGATCTTGGGCAGCCGGTCAATGATACCGGCTTTGAAAAACTTGAGAAACCCGTTCATGACCGCGGAAATATTGCCGGCATTGCCGATGGGCACCACCACGGTTTTATGGGACATGTCCCAGTCAAAATCCTGGGCGATTTCATAAGAATAGGATTCCTGACCCAGAATCCGCCAGGCATTCTTGGAATTGAGCAGCGCCACCGGGTACCGGGTGGACAGTTGTTCCACCACCTTCATGCAGTCGTCAAATACGCCGGGAATTTCAAATACGCGGGCACCGCTGCCCAGCGGCTGGGACAGCTGCTGGGCCGTGACTTTTTTGTGGGGTAAAAGCACCGCCGACTTGATCAAAGGACCCAGGTAGGAGGCATACAGCGCGGCCGCCGCCGAAGTGTCTCCGGTGGATGCACACACGGCAATCACATCGGACACAAGGCCCTGATCAATGAGATACTTGATGCTGGACAACGCCGATGCCATGCCCCGGTCCTTGAAAGAGGCACTGGGGTTCTGGCCGTCGTTTTTATAAAAAAAATGGATCCCGACCTTTTCCTGTAGGAATTCAGAGGCTTCTATCTGTGGGGTATGGCCTTCTCCCAAGTAGAGAATGGAATCCAGCGGCAGTATGGGGCCGATGAATTCATGATACCGGTAGATCCCTTTCAACGCAGGGATCTTCAACATTTTCCGGAAATCGAATATCTGCTGCCACAGGGTCCCGGAAATCTTATGCAGGTCCGCCTCATGGCGGTTGTGGATCATCAGAACGGCATTGCATTCCGGACACACATACAGCAGTTTTTCCACGGAATACTGGGCCCCGCATCCCAGGCACTGATAATACAGTTCCCCTTTGGGCTCGGGAATGAGATACGGTTGAATATGTTCGGGAAACAGGTCAGTTTTCATTTTTGATCGTTTTTTGACCTCCCATATACGGGACCAGCGCTTCGGGAATCTCCACGGTTCCGTCCGCCTGCTGGTAGTTTTCAAGGATGGCGGCAAAGGTTCTGCCCACGGCCAGACCGGACCCGTTCAGGGTATGGCAGAATTCCGGTTTTTTGGCGTTCTCCCGCTTGAACCGGATGTTGGCCCGTCGGGCCTGAAAATCCAGGCAG
>CALGAJ010000092.1 GCA_937951975.1 uncultured Desulfotignum sp. | reverse complement strand
CTCACCGCGAACGACTATTATTTTCGCCGGTCTTCTTTCCGCTTTTTTAATCTGCCGACCTGGACGCCAAATTACAGGCCCTGCCGTTCTACCTGAAACCCATCGTCAAGCAGAACCCGTCCGGCATCGATGTGCTGGGGATGAGCAAGCCCCTGCCGGTCGTGAACCCGAACGGCATCTGCTGGGCCACTTTGACTGACGCATAAAAAGGTGATTTGACATGACAACCTACTGCACGGCAGCGGACCTGGAAGATTATCTGCTGGCAGCCTATCTGGCCAAGGTGGAAGAGATCAATCCAGGCGTCATTGACAGAACCCTGGCAGATGTGTCTGCGGAAATCCGTGAGGCAGTGGTTCAAGGTGAGCACACTGTTCCGGAAACCGGCACATCTGCGGTGCTGAGGCGCATATGTGCGGTGATCACGGCATACAGATGCGTGGGAAACATCACCACACTGGTGGATACCGAAGCCGGGTCAAACAATGAATGGCTGCCGTTGCAGCGGTTGTATGACAAGTCCCAGCGGGATCTGGAACAGATCCGGGCCGGAAAACTGATGCCGTTCCCGGATATGGATGCCGGGGATTCCGGTATCAGCGTGTCGGCCCCGGATACCATGTTCGGGCCGGACAAATGGGAGGGATTTTAGATGGCAGGTGCCGGCTTTGAAATGGATTTTTCCCGGGCAAACAGCGCCCTGGGCCGTGCTTTTGCAAAGGTCCTGGACCGCAGTGAGGTCGCGGAAACAATCGGTGAGCAGCTGGTATCATCCACCATTGAACGGTTTGAAACCGGCAAGGGACCGGACGGTAAAAAGTGGGACGTTTCCGGGCGGGCCGCAGCTGAGAGCGGCCAGACACTGGTTGACAACGGGCACTTGAAAGGGTCAATCAATTACGAGGCATCGCCTGCCGCAGTCGCTGTCGGCACCACTGACGATGTGAAGGGCGCCATTCATCAGTTCGGCGGCACCATCACTGCGAAGTCGGCACCGGCATTGAAATTCCGTGTGCCCGGCGGTGGATTTGTACAGGTGAAAGAAGTCAATATGCCGGCCAGACCTTATATCGGCATTAACAAAGACGACATCGATGAGGCCCGTGAGGCGATCCGGATGTATCTGCAAGAGGCTTTTTCATGAGAGCATTTGCCAAGCAAACGATCACTGATGCTGCTGTCCGGGCGGGCCTGGCAGCGGCGGCGGTGATGGATAAACCCGATCGGGAAACTCTGCTTTTGCCGGAACAGCGGATGCAGCTGGATTATCTGCCCCAGGATATTACAAGGCGGTTCCGGCGGATCCACCGATCAGCGTCTGAAGACAATCCGGACACCCACCGGACCATCCGGTCCAGGCTGTACCGGTCTGTTTTGGTGGTGATGGCGGGTATTAAATGGGACAGGGAATCCGGGCTTGACCGGTTTGTGCTTGACTTTCTGCTGGAGCTGCCCCGGAAAGCAGCGAACAATGACAACGATCTGGTGGTCATCGAGGCGTTCAAAGCAGTCCGTGGCGGGTTCGGATCCAGAATGGTGGAGGGGTTCACCCGGCGGTCCTGTGCGGTGCATATCAATTTCACCGGGATGGTCTGCCGGGATGAAGAGATCCCGCTGATCACGGACGTCAATCTTGTGGACGGGGTCACCCCGGGCAATAATTAATTCAAATGAAAGGGTAAGACATGGCTGATAAAAAAAAGGCAAAGCGGGGAACCAAAGATGCCGGCGCAAAACATAAAACAGGCACCGGTTTTGACATTGATGATCTGGCAGACCGGGCCGGGCTTAAGCCCTGGGAGAAAAAAGCGTTTTTCCAGGCGGCCGGGTGGGCGCCGGGGAAACAGGTGTCCGGGCAAGTATTCGAATCTGCCCTGGAAAAATTTGAACGCAGGCCCATGGGCGGCGGGGCAATTTAACTGACATTTAAAGGTCGATAAGGAGGTATCATGGGAGATGTGTTTGAATTTTTGGTAGATGGAACCAGCGGGCTGTCACCCGGGGGAGTTGAAGGCATGTGCCTTGTCACAGGCGTTTGCAGCCTGGGTACGGTAGGCCGGGGGTATCTGCTGGGTAAATCCAGCGACCTGGAAACGCTGCTGGGGCACGGCCCTTTGGTTGACAGGCTCAGGGATCTGTTTGCCACGGGCGGGCAGAATCCGATTGTGATTGCCGTGCCTGTATCCGGATCACCCGGCGGATATGTGTCTGACGTGGTGCATACCGGAGACGGGCCTGATGGTGAGACGGCCGGCATCCCGGCCGAAAATGCGGATGTGGTGGTTGAAATTGCGGACGGTGGGGCTTTGGGCGTGGCCACGGCAAAGGTGTCTGAAGATGGCGGGGAGACATTCGGAGCTGCTGAGGTCATCGCAGAAACCGGACAGATCGCTATCGGAGACACCGGTGCGATCCTTACGCTTGCAGATGGGGTCCATGTCCCGGGAGACACCTATGTGTTTTCCGTTCGGACAGCTATCGGTCCGGTGGTTCATACCGGCACCGGTAGCCCGGTCGTCACCGTGTCCGGGACTGTTGCCATGGCAGCCGAACTGACAGTCAAGGTCGTGACCGGGGGTGAACTCAACGAAGCAACGTACCAGCTGTCTCTGGACGGGGATGTGTTCGGACCGGTCCGGACCGTGCCGATATCAGGTGAAATCGTGGCCGGAGACACTGGTGTGACGTTGACGGTATCCGGATCATCAGACCTGGTGGCCGGGGATATTTATACCTGTCGGCTGCTGCCGCCGGT
>CALGAJ010000091.1 GCA_937951975.1 uncultured Desulfotignum sp. | reverse complement strand
GTGGCCCAGGTGTGTTTCAATGTGTTCATCATGGACTATATGTCCCGGGTCACGGAAAAAATTATTCTGGGAAAAGAGATCTCCTATGCCGACGGTTCCTGGATCAAACTGGCTGGATATTTGATTTTTCAGGAAATTCCCCGGGCCGTCATACCCGTGATCATCACGATTGTCATCATGGTGGCAGGATTTTTCACCCCCCTGGGTCCGGTGATTTTCATCGTATCCGCCATCACCGCCGGCGTGTTTCTGGCCTGGGACAATACCGACCTGGTCCCGGCCAGGCAGATGCGGCCATTCAGGGATCGGTTCGGTTTTTTGCGACAGCATCTTGGATTTCATATCGGGTTCGGTCTGCTTTTGATCGTTCCCTGGCTCAATATTCTGACACTCTCATTTGCCCCGGTGGGGGCGACTTTATATCACATCCGCAAACTTGAAAAGGAATTGAAATGAACGTTCTGGTTACCGGCGCTGCCGGATTTATCGGCTACAGCCTGAGCGCACGCCTGCTGGATTCCGGGCATACGGTGTACGGCATTGACAATTTAAACGATTATTACGATGTGAACCTGAAAAAAAACCGGCTTTCCCGACTGGAGAAGAAACCCGGGTTCGTGTTTCAGAAACTGGATCTGGCGGATCGCCGGAACATGGCCTCTTTATTTGATTCTCACGCGTTTGACTGCGTGGTGAATCTGGCGGCCCAGGCCGGGGTGCGCCACAGCATCGAAAACCCGGCCACATATGTGGACAGCAACCTGACAGGATTTGCAAATGTGCTGGAAGGATGCCGCCACAGCAAAGTCAAACACCTGGTGTATGCGTCCTCCTCGTCCGTGTATGGTTTAAATACCCATATGCCGTTTTCCGTGCACCAGAACGTGGATCATCCCATCAGCCTGTATGCCGCTTCCAAAAAAGCCAATGAACTGATGGCTCACACTTACAGTTATCTGTACAACCTGCCGACGACCGGACTGCGGTTTTTCACGGTGTACGGCCCCTGGGGCCGGCCGGACATGGCATTGTTCCTGTTTACCAAAGCAATTTTGAAAAACGAGCCCATCAAAGTGTTCAACCACGGGAAAATGCAGCGGGACTTCACCTATATCGATGATATTGTGGAAGGGGTCATCCGGGTCATGAATCAGGTGCCGGTCCCGAACCCGGAATGGTCTTCGGACCGGCCGGATCCGTCATCGAGCTGCGCACCATACCGGCTGTACAATATCGGCAACAACCAGCCCGTGGCGTTGATGGATTTTGTCAAAGCCATTGAAACCGCGCTGGGCAAAAAAGCCACGATTGAATATCTGCCGCTTCAGCCCGGGGATGTGCCGGCCACCTATGCCGATGTCAGTGATCTGATATCTGATACCGGATTCAAACCATCCACGCCCGTGCCCCAGGGCATACAACAGTTTGTGGACTGGTACCTGGCCTATTATGGCCACTAGATATCAGGCCAGGGCCCGGGAAACAATCTCATACACATTGGTGGACAGATTCGGTGCGGCTGCCAGGGTTTCCAGGGCCTGCTTCATCAAAACCCGGCGGTGGGAATCATATTTTCTCCATTGATTGAAACATCCGGCCAGACGGGCGGCAATCTGGTGGTTGATTGCATCCAGTTCCAGAATCCTGTCCGTGACAAATCCGTATCCGTTGCCGTTTTTTTCATGGAAATGAACGGGGTTGTTCATGGCAAACCCGTAAATCAGGGCCCGGACCCGGTTGGGGTTGGTCAAGGTGAAATCCGGATGTTTCACCAGATCCTTCACACATGCCAGCGTATCCGCCAGAGGAGAAACCGCCTGGACATAAAACCATTTGTCCATGACCAGGGGATCCTGGGACCATTTTTCATAAAACCGGGCCACGCTTTTTTGTTTCAAATCAGGGGTGGTGGTGCAAAGTATTTTAAAACCGGCAAATTCATCGGTCATGTTTTCAGCCGCCAGAAATGCCTTCCATATGATATCATGAACAGATGGCGTACCAATGCTTGCCAGATAAGAGAACGCCAGGTTTCTCAGACTTCGGCTCCCGATATCCTGGAGGGAAAGACTTTTGGGATCTGAGTGGCCGCACCGGTCAATGGTTTTGAAAAACAAAGGGGTAAGTGTGGTGGCCAGATGGGTTTTTAAATGCTGCCTGGCCGCATGGACAGCATCCACATCAATGACATCAAACAGGTTTGCCAGTTCCGTTTCCTGTGGAATGGCCAGCGCTTTGGCCAGAAAGGCCCGATCCGCAGACTCGTCGGCCAAAGCGGCTTCAAAGGCGTGGACCAGGTCCTGGGATACGGCCGGAGACCGGTGCTGTGACAGGGCGGTCACCAGCTGCCGGATCTCTTTGTTGAACAATGTCTGGGCCGCATCCCACCGGTTGAAGTCATCGGTGTCATGGGCCATGAGAAATGCCAGTTCTTCATCTGAAAAATCAGTGGATATATTGACCGGGGCGGAAAACTGCCGGAACACCGAGGGCAGGATGCCGGAAGATACGTTCTGAAATGTCAGGGTGAGAATCTCGTCCGTCATCTGGATCAATGATCCTTGTTCCGGGATGATGTCTTGGCCCTTGGGATCAATCAACCCCATGCGGATGGGAATATGCAGCGGCTGTTTTTCAGACTGGTTTCGGTCGGATGGCGTGTGCTGGGCAAAGGTCACCGACAGGGTCCGGGTATCTGGATTATAAGACCGGGTGAGGGTCACTGTGGGGGTGCCTGACTGGGTGTACCATAGCTTGAACTGACCGAGATCCATGGGACCGGCCTGTGCCATGACAGACAAAAAATCCTCGACCGTGACGGCCATGCCGTCAAACAGCTCAAAATACAGGGCCATTCCCTTTTGAAATGCGGTTTCACCTAAAAGCTGATGGATCATGCGGATCAGTTCCGCGCCTTTTTCATACACGGTCATGGTATAAAAATTGTCCATCTTGATATAGGCGTCCGGCCGCACCGGGTGTGTCATGGGACCACCGTCTTCCGGAAACTGCAGGGATCGAAGTTTTTTAACGTTGGTGATGCGCTCAACGGATCGGGAATTCAGATCAGAAGTGAATTCCTGATCCCTGAAAACGGTCAGCCCTTCTTTCAGGCTGAGCTGGAACCAGTTTTTCAGGGTGACCCGGTTACCGGTCCAGTTGTGAAAATATTCGTGTCCGATCACCCGCTGGATGTTCATGAAATCGTCATCCGTGGCCGTGGCCGGATCGGCAAGCACATATTTGGCGTTGAAAATGTTCAACCCCTTGTTCTCCATGGCACCGGCATTGAAGTCATTGATGGCCACAATCTGATACAGATCCAGGTCATATTCAAGATTGAACCGGTTTTCATCCCATTTGACGGCCTGTTTGAGACAGGCCATGGCATGGTGGCATTTATCGATGTTTTCCGGCTCTGCAAAGATTTTCAAGGTGATCGGGTTTCCGGACCGGGTGACAAACGGCGACTCAATCCAGGACAGATTGCCGGCCACCAGTGCGAACAGATAACAGGGTTTTTTAAACGGATCCTCCCAGGTCACAAAGTGCCGGTTGCCCGTCAGGTCTCCTTTATCCACGGGATTGCCGTTGGATAACAGCACCGGACATCGGGTTTTGTCGGCAATAATGGTGCAGGTGTACCGGGCCATGACATCGGGCCGGTCCGGAAACGGGGTGATGTTGCGGAATCCTTCAGCTTCACACTGGGTGCAGTAAATGCCGTTGGATCGGTACAATCCCTCCAGGCGGGTATTTTTTTCCGGATCAAGCATTGTACGGATTTCCAAAGTAAACCGGTCCGGCACATCCGGTACAATAAAGGAGTTTTCGTCTGCCTGAAAATCTTTTGCAGACAGATCCTGACCATCCAGTGTGACGGACAGGATCTTGAAATCCCCTTTATCCATTTTCAGTACAGAGGATTTTTTGGAATTGTCAGGATTTTTATAAAGGGTCAACGTTGAAGTCACCCGGGTTTCACGGGGCCGGATGTCGAAAACAAGCCTTACCCGGTCTACCAGAAAATCAGGCGGGGTATAGTCTTTGAGTAATACTAACGTGTCTGGTCTCATAATAGTGCAGAATAATTGCATTAATAGAACTTGTCAATACAAGGGGGAATGGAAGTCCGGTTTCCGCATCCGTCAAAATTCTTGTTTTTGCATGAATACAAACAAGGATTGGTTGAATTATCATCAAGTATGTATTAAACAGACTTAGCAATTCAGGCATAAAATCTAATGAAAAATTGACGGTCAGGAAACAAAATTATGAAATTAACGATTATCGGCACCGGGTATGTGGGACTGGTGACTGGCGCATGTTTTGCTGAAATGGGCAGCCAGGTCACCTGCGTGGATATTGACAAAAAAAAGATTGATTCCCTGAAACAGGGGGTATTGCCTATTTATGAACCGGGTCTGGAAAAAATGGTTAAGGAAAATATGCAGGATGGCACACTGCAATTTACCACCCGTCTGGGCGAAGCTGCCGAGGACTGCCGGATTTTTTTCATTGCCGTGGGAACTCCGCCGGGGGAGAACGGATCGGCAGATCTGAAATATGTGCTGGAGGTGGCCCGGCAGATCGGGCGGCATATGACGGATTATGCGGTCATCGTTGACAAATCAACGGTTCCGGTGGGCACAGCGGATCAGGTTGCCCAGGTGGTGAAGTCCGAGCTGTCACGCCGGGGCGCTGACCTGGCATTTGATGTGGTGTCCAACCCGGAATTTCTCAAGGAAGGGGCTGCCATCCGTGATTTTCTCAAACCGGATCGCATCATTGTGGGTGTGAATTCAGATCGGGCCGCGAAAATCATGCGCCGGCTCTATGCCCCGTTTTCCATGAACCGGGATAAAATAATTCTCATGAATGTCAAAGATGCGGAAATGACCAAGTATGCGGCCAATGCCATGCTGGCCACCCGGATTTCATTTATGAACGAGATCGCCACGATCTGTGAACAATTGAACGTGGATGTGGAAAATGTCAGAAAAGGCATCGGTTCCGACACCCGTATCGGATATTCGTTTATTTATCCGGGCTGCGGGTATGGGGGATCCTGTTTTCCCAAAGATGTCAAGGCATTGATCAAAACGGCCGCAGATGTCGGGGTCACACCTTCCGTACTGGCTGCGGTGGAAGAACGGAACAACCGGCAGAAGCATGTGCTGGGCAATAAAATCAAATCCCGGTTCGGTGCGGACCTGACCGGCCGACGCCTGGCTCTGTGGGGACTGGCATTCAAACCCGGTACCGACGACATGCGCGAAGCGGCATCCCTTGTTCTTTTATCGGATATCATTGCGGCAGGGGCGATTGTAAAAGCCTATGACCCGGTGGCGATGCCCCAGGCGGCCAGAGAAATACCCGACAAATGGCTGGACACGGGTCAACTGACGTTGATGGACGATCCCTACCAGGTCCTGGAAAATGCCGACGCTCTGATTCTGGTAACCGAATGGAAGGCGTTTCGCCAGCCGGATTTCAAACGCATGCGCGGGATGATGAAAGAAACCATCCTTTTTGACGGCAGAAACCAGTATGATCCGGAAGAAATGATGGAATTCGGATTTGAATATCATGGCATCGGCAGAGAGATCCATGATTCCGGATCTCAATGAGTTTTTTTGCCGCGGCATTTCAGTTTCATTGAGTCAGAATCACAGGTACCGAATACAGGGTTGTTATATTAAATTGTCGGATCATATGGAATATGGTAACATATAAGAGAAGATGATTTAAATTTGTATGTACAACTATCAAATATCGATGTAAGGATACCAGTGAATGGAATCAGACACCATAGACAGGGCAAGGGTCCGGGAGATCAATAAACGCCGGACCTTTGCCATTATTTCTCACCCGGATGCCGGGAAAACCACTTTGACTGAAAAACTGCTTTTGTTCGGCGGGGCCATCACCCAGGCCGGGGCTGTGAAATCCAGAAAAACCGACCGGGCCGCGTTGTCGGATTTTCTGTCCATTGAACAGGAACGCGGCATTTCCGTTTCCTCCTCGGTCATGAAGTTTGAATACAAAGGATATGAGATCAATCTGCTGGACACACCCGGGCACCAGGATTTTTCCGAAGACACCTACCGGGTGCTCACGGCTGTGGACTGCGCGGTCATGATCATTGACAATGCCAAAGGGGTGGAGCCCCAGACTGAAAAACTCATGGAGGTGTGCCGCATGCGCAACACCCCCATCATCACCTTTATCAACAAACTGGACAGAGAAGGGCTGGATCCCCTGGATATTTTCGAGGATATCGAAGACAAACTCCAGATCGAATGCGTGCCGTTGACCTGGCCCATCGGCATGGGCAAACGGTTTAAAGGGGTGTACAATTTTGAAACCAAAGAACTGGGGATTTTCACTCCCGGATACACCCCCAGAGATGATGACGGTATCCGGATTCAGGACTTGTCCGATCCCCGGCTGGATGAACTGATTTCTTCCTCCCAGGCGGATCAGCTCAGAGAAGATGTGGAACTCATCAAAGGGGCTTCAGATCCCTTTGACATGTCATTGTATCTTTCCGGAACCCAGACCCCGGTGTTTTTCGGTTCCGCCATCAACAATTTCGGGGTCAAAGAAATGCTGGACGCATTTGTGAAAATTGCGCCTCCGCCCGGGATCCGGCCGGCCCAGTCCAGGGATGTCAGTCCCATGGAGACCGATTTTTCAGGATTTGCCTTTAAGATCCAGGCCAACATGGACCCGGAACACCGGGACCGCATCGCGTTTTTCCGGATCTGCTCCGGCAAGTTCACTAAAGGCATGAAGGTGAAGCATCACCGCATCGGAAAAGAGATCCGCCTGTCCAATGCCACCATGTTCATGGCCCAGGAACGCAGCCATGTGGAAGAAGCCTACCCCGGTGACATCATCGGGATCCACAATCACGGCACCATCAAGATCGGAGATACATTCACCACCAAAGAGCCGCTGGTATTTTTAGGAATTCCCAGCTTTGCACCCGAGCATTTCCGGCGGGTTCTGCTCAAAGATCCCCTCAAGACCAAGTCGTTGAACAAAGGATTGACCCAGCTGGCCGAAGAAGGTACCATCCAGGTTTTCCGGCCGCTGCTGGGGAACATGCACGTGATCGGGGCGGTGGGCGTGCTGCAGTTTGACGTGACCATGGCCCGGCTCAAGGCGGAATACAATGTCCATGCCGGGTATGAATCCATTGATCTGTCCGTGGCCAGATGGGTCACCTGCGAGGATGAAAAAATGCTCAAACGGTTCCGGCAGAAAAATGAATCCAGCCTTGCCCTGGATGCGCAGAGGTGCCTGACCTTCATGACCACCAGCGAGTACCAGCTGGGGTTTGTCATGGAAGAATGGCCGGACATCCAGTTCCACAAGACCCGCGAGCACAATGTATAAAAAGGGGATGATGAAAGCTTGATGCTTGGATTAACCCGATTCACATTACCATAGAATTGAAAGGAGAAATCATGACAGCGCAGCGAATTCACAATTTTAACGCCGGTCCGGCCGCATTGCCCCTGCCGGTTCTGGAAGAGATCCAGGCCTCGTTTCTGAATTTCAAGAATTCCGGCATGTCCATCATCGAGATCAGCCACCGGTCGGCTCAGTTTGATGAAGTGATCAGCGATGCCGTTGACCGGGCCCGGCAGCTGTTGAACCTGAATGATTCCTGGCATGTGCTGTTTATCCAGGGAGGGGCGTCTCTGCAGTTCGCCATGATCCCCATGAACTTTCTGGGCCAGGGACAGACCGCAGACTATGTCAACACCGGCACCTGGTCCACCAAAGCCATCAAGGAAGCAAAAATTCAGAAAAAGACCATCCAGGTGACCGCGTCTTCCGAAGACCGGAATTTCTCTTACATCCCGGACGCGATTCCCTGTACCCCGGATGCCCGGTATGTGCACCTGACCTCCAACAACACCATCAAAGGCACCCAGTTTGCAAAGTTTCCGGAAACCGGCGGGATACCCCTGGTGGCGGACATGTCGTCCGACGTCTTCTCCCGGCCTCTGCCCATGGACAAATTCGGCCTGATCTATGCCGGTGCCCAGAAAAATTTAGGACCTTCCGGCACCTGTCTGGTGATCGTCAAAAAGGCGTTCCTGGAAACCGCCAACCCGGACCTGCCTTCCATGCTCAAATACAGCACCTATGCGGAGAAAAATTCCATGTACAACACCCCGCCCTGTTTCGGCATCTATACCATCGGGCTGGTGTTCAAGTGGATTCAGGAGCAGTTCGGCACCCTGGAGGCCATGGCGGCATTCAACCAGGAAAAAGCGGCCATGCTGTACGATGTGATCGACGGGTCCGGTTTTTACCGGGGCACGGCCCGAAAAGATTCCCGGTCCCTGATGAACGTGACTTTCCGGCTGCCCACCGAGGACCTGGAAAAACAGTTTGTGGCCGATGCTCTGAAACAGGGTCTGGGCGGCCTCAAAGGTCACCGGTCCGTGGGCGGATGCCGGGCATCCATCTACAATGCCGCCACAAGGGAAGGAATCCAGGCTCTGAAAGATTTCATGATCGCTTTTGAAAAGGAGAATGGATGATGAAAGTGCTGGTCAGCGATAAAATGGATGAGGCAGGCATCGATATTTTCAGAAACCAGGACGGGATCGATGTGGATGTGAACACCGGGTTGTCTCCTGAAGCGCTGCGTGAAATTATCGGGTCCTATGACGCGCTGGCCATCCGGAGCGCCACCAGGGTGGACAAAGCCCTGCTGGACGCAGCGGCAAATCTCAAGGTGGTCGCCCGGGCCGGCGTGGGTCTGGACAATGTGGACATCGACGAGGCCACCCGAAAAGGGGTGGCCGTGATGAACACGCCCGGCGGCAATACCGTGACCACGGCTGAACATGCCATTGCCATGATGATGTCTCTGACCCGGAACATCCCCCAGGCCACGGCATCGTTAAAAGCCGGGAAATGGGAGAAAAATCGGCTGCTGGGCCGGGAAGTTTTCAATAAAACACTGGGGGTCATCGGTTTCGGCAATGTGGGTTCCGGAGTGGCCCATCTGGCCAAAGGCTTGAGAATGCGGGTGATGGTTCATGACCCCAATATCTCCCGGGAACATATTGAAAAGCAGGGGTTTGAATTTGTGGAACTGGATGATCTCTACAGCCAGGCCGACTATATCACCGTGCATGTCCCCAAGATGGAGGCCACCATCGATCTGCTGGATGCCGA
>CALGAJ010000090.1 GCA_937951975.1 uncultured Desulfotignum sp. | reverse complement strand
GCATCAGGTTTTTACAACAATGCCAGTGAAGTTATTCGGGATGCTTTGCGGTTCTGGGAAAAAAATGAAGCATTGGTAGAGCATATGAAACTCCAATTGTTAAAAGAACGCCTGGCGATTGGTGCAAATCAAGCTAAACAAGGGGAATTTTTGGTGCAGTCCGTAAGTGAAATCATTGCTGAGGCAAGGAATGCCTGAATACCGCCTTACCCCTTCTGCAAAATCAGATTTAATTGAAATCTGGTATTATACTGCGGAGACATGGGGTGAGCAACAAGCTGAAAAATATCTTCAAGATATCGAGGATACGCTTAATGAACTTGCGGCCAATCCGGGGCTTGGAAGAAGGCGGCCTGAAATCTCTCCAGGATATTATTCCTTTCCCGCACGGAAACACATCATCTTCTATCTTAACTCAGGCCGCCACATTGATATCATTGGTATTTTACATGGAAAAATGGATGTTGATAAAAATTTAATGTGAGGACTACCCGTCGGGCAGGCGCCGCATTATAATATTTGCTGTGAAAACGTATCCCAGGTGTCCCGGGGCAGCCTGCCGGTATGGGGTTTGCGGCCGGGCCCGCAGTCAACCGCGCCCGGGGACAGGTCTGCCCGCTCATCAAGGGGGTTGCGGCCGCCACGGGGAAAAGTGGTTCTGTTGCCGGCATCGGCTCCGATTCTCTGCAGCCGGTTCAGGCAATCGGGGTGACGCAACAGGGCCAGGGTTTCCGCCGGTTCCAGCCATGACTCCAGCTGCCTGATACTGTCTGCGTGCTTCAATTTCCATTCGGCGATTATTCTGGCCGGATCAAAGGTTTGTTTCTCTTCCCGGATATCCGGCAGCTGAGACAGATGCCATTCAAACAGATGCGGGTCATTGACCAGCCGGGTTAAACCGCCTGTTTTCCGCAATTTCGGCGTGTCAGCCAGTTTCTGCTTTAATTGAGCCAGAACCGGCACCGGGTCTTTTTCTTCCGGGGCCCGCAGCAATCCGGTCATTTTCAGCCATTTGGTCCGCCGGGTCCCGCCGCTGAGCCATGACAGAGGGATGGACAGGATCAACCCGGCTGAAATCGGCAGCAGCCAGAAAAAGAGCGCTTTGCTCAGCAGCAGCGAGATGACGGCAAGGGCTGCACCAAACAGCGTGTGACCGGCATGATGGCGCGCCACCGGTTTCCAGCCCAGAGCCCCGTCCTCCCGTGACTGGGGCAGCCAGCCGCCGTCTTTGCCCCGCAATATGGAAAACACCACGGTAAACTGGGATACCATGAGAATCGGGGCGTATAATCCTGACACCACCATTTCCAGCAGGGTGCTAAGCGTCAGCAGAACCGGCCCGCCGAACCGCAGGCACCGGCGGACATGAACCATGGCGGCAAACCAGCCGAACACCTTCGGTGCCAGCACAATGGCCATTGACACGACAAACAGCCGCAACGCCCGTTCCGAATCAAACACCGGCCAGGTGGGAAAAAGGGAGGGATTGGCAAAATATTCCGGGCGGACAAACGCGGCCTGAACGGCGATGGCAAGTCCCACAAGAATCAGCGACAACCAGAAAACAGCGCTCAGGTAAGACATGATCCCTGAAAACAGATGCAGACGGGTGGGCAGCACAAACCCTTTTGCAAACAGAAACCGGGTATGCTGCAGATTGCCCTGGCACCATCTGCGGTCCCGGACCAGCACATCGATGAGGGACGGCGGTGCCTGTTCAAATGACGTCTGGATATCGGTATCAAACCGCACGCCCCAGCCGGCACGGCGGAGCAGGGCCGCCTCGATGAAGTCGTGACTCAACACATGGCCTCCGAACGGCGGTTTTCCGGTCAGAATCGGCAGGTGACAGGACTGTGCAAACGCCTGGGTGCGGATGATGGCGTTGTGCCCCCAGAAATTGGATGACACCCCGTGCCAGCAGGACAACCCGGCCGCATAGACCGGGCCGAAGCAGTGATTGGCAAACTGCTGCACCCGGCCGTAAAGGGTGTCGGCAAACACAATGGTCGGCAGGGTCTGAATCAGCCCCACCCCCGGGGATGCGGCCAGACGGCGGGACAGTGTCACCACGGAATCCGCGCTCATGACGCTGTCGGCATCCAGCACGATCATGGCCCCGTAATCACCGCCCCAGCGTTGAACCCAGTCGCCGATATTGCCGGCCTTGCGTTCTTTGTTCTGATGACGGCGGCGGTAATAAACCGGGCATCCCTGTCCGCTGGTATCCACCAGATCCATGAAGGTCTGTTCCTCGGCAATCCAGGCATCGGCCCGGTTGGTATCGCTGAGAATAAAAAACGCATACCTGCCCGGGGCTTTGTTCAGCAGATCAGACCGCATGGCTTCGATGGCGGCCCGGACCCGAACCGGGTCTTCATTGTAAACCGGCAGCAGGATCGCGGTTTTAAAGGGGGGATCGGTTTCACGCTGTTTGATCAGACGCGGCTTGAGAAGGACCAGAAAACCCAGCAGGGCCTGTGAAAACGCAAACGCGATCCAGATGAAATTGATGCTGAACAGAATCAGAAACACCCACTGCAAGGCGGTGACGGTGTTGGTGGTCAGAACCCCATGCATTTCCCTGATCCCGTAAACCGACAGGACCCCCGTGACCCCCAGCACAAAGAACCGGGAAAGGAACGTGGAAACGCGTTGGAAAAAGGTCTGCGGACTGCTCTGGATGTTGCCCCTTTTCTCAGAAACCCTGCGGCGGGGCATGAAAACAGGAGATTCCTCCGGCAGGGCCGGGTTGTCATGGGATCGATCCATCACGTTCGGATTCATAACGGCCACTCCTGGGAGATCAGCCGGTAAAGCCAGGTCATGCCGATGGGCTGCCCGTTTTTCCTGAGCTGGACCCGCAGTTCCGCCACATCGGCGTTCTGGAGATCAAAGGTGACAAACACCCGTGCACCATCGATATGGGGATTGGGTTCGATGCGTGTCTCTAAAACAGCGCCCGCACTGATCCCGGCATCGATGTCGATACCGTCGATCTCATCGGCTTTCAGCGGGCTGTAATCGATGATGATTTCGTTTTTTTGATCGGTAAACAGCTTCTGGCCGCCCGCCGTGCGGACTACCCGCAGTTTTCCCATTTTTTTCGGCATGGTGTCCGGCCAGGAAAGCCGGTATGAATACGCAAACGGCTGGTCTTTTTTCAGGCCGGCCTCCGGTTTCCAATAGGCCACGATATTGTCGTTGGCTTCAGAATCCGACGGAATCTCAAACAGTGCCACATGACCCCTGCCCCAGTCACCCCGCGGCTCGATCCAGGCCGACGGCCGAAGATGATATTTGGCTTCCAGGTCCTGATAATACTCAAACTGGCGATGCCGCTGAATCAGACCGAATCCTTTCGGGTTCTCTCCCAGAAAGGCGCTTGCCTGCAAACTGCGGGGGTTGTTGAGGGGCCGCCATATTTTTTCCCCATTGCCGTTTTCCATGAGCAGGCCTTCAGAGTCATGCACGGCAGGGCGGTAGTCCGCAGTATCGGACCGGTCGATTCCGCCGTGCTTGAACATGGAGGTCAACGGCGCCAGACCGACATTCTCAACATCCTGCCTCGGAAAAAGAATGACATCCACATCCATCCAGGTGGGGGCGCCGGGGTAGATCCCAAACCGGTACGCCCCGGTGACGCTTTTACTGTCGAGCAGCGCATGGACGACAATCGCATCCTGATGTTTTGACGGCCGTTCAATCCAGAATCGCTTGAACAGAGGAAATTCCTCGCCTTTGGGTCCTGCCACATCAATGGCAAGCCCGCGTGCGGACAGCCCGTACACCTGCCCTCTGGATATCCCCCGGAAATAACTGGCCCCCTGGAAAAGGACAAACTCATCATCATAGTCCGGGCGGTTAATGGGGTAATGCAGGCGGAAGCCGGCATATTTGCCGATTTCCGCCAGAAGCCGGCCGATGGATTCATTCGGCACATGAAACGATGATTCAGACAGCCCGACCGGAATCAACTGGCCGTTTTCGACAACGTCAATATCAATCAGCTCTTTGTAGAGAAATCCCGGAGCAAACAGCTGAATGGAAAACGGCGTGGGGGTGCCTCCCCAGACCGCCGCGTCTTTTTGAAAATTGATCCTGCGGTAAGTGGAGTAGTCGATTTTCATCAACCCGTCAGGAATGGTTTGCGGTTCAACATAGGGGGCGCGGGACAGCTGTTCCGCTATTTCTATCACCATATCGTGGGAGAAGGGCTTTTCATCGGCATTTGAAACGACTGCTTCTGCATAAGCCACATGTATCCATGACAGCGACAAGAGCCATAAAAGCATCCATGTCAAACTTTTTACAAAAAATACCGGCCCAACCATCTGTCCTGCCTTTGAATCGCAATCCATGGCAAAGGTTCCTTATTGAAAACTCTCAAGACAATCTGACAAAACTCTCATCGGATTTATCAAAGGAGGGTTCTGTTTTTTAGTATATATAAACTTTGAATTATATCAACCAAAGCGGAATTCGTCAATTTTTGTCTTTAAAATCATGACATGCAATCTCCTGCGGTACTCACCGCTGAAGGCAGCGAGCACCGATGCCGGCATTCCGAGGCCTGGACAGAAATGGGTTGACCCGGGTTTCATAAATCTATATATTCCATTTTCATGATATATTATCAATAAAAACCCCGGCATCATTCCAAAGGAGTTTTAAATGAAAAAATGGCTTTTCCTGCTGATTCTGGCATTGTTGTCGCACCCGCCGTTGTCCGCAGACACATCCACGTCCACCCAGGGCACTCCCCGTATCAGTATCCCGGACCCGAGTTATCAGTTTGATCCGGCCATTGAAGGCGATGTGGTCACCCATGAGTTCACGCTGGTCAATTCCGGAAACGCCCTGCTGGAGATTCTCAAAGTTCAGACCGGCTGAGGGTGCACCGCAGCCACCAGCGCGCGGCAGCTTCTTCCGGGGGAAGAAGGAAAATTAAATGCATCCTTTGCGACACAGGGCTATGGCGGCCGAATGGTCAAAGAGGTAGTCAAAATCCACACCAATGATCCTGAGAACAAGGTCATTACAGTGTCTCTGTCAGGCGAAGTCCGACCCATAGCTCGTCTCACACCTCAAATGATCAGCCTGAGAGGCAAACCCGGTGAAACACTTTCCCAAGAGATAAAAATCGTTCCGGCGGCCTTTCCCGATTTCAACATTGTAAACGCAGCCGCCAGAAACGGCCGGGATATCGACTTCACCATCGAAAAACAGGGAACCCCGCCGGACAGTTATTTTTTGTTGACGGTCAACAACCAAAAAAATACGGCCGGCCGGTACTTTGACATCATCGAGCTGGAAACCGACCTGGATCCCGAACGAATCATCAAAATCCGGGTGGCCGGTTATATCCAACCCTGATAAGTTCAGCAAATTCACATTTTACACAGCAGGCACAATGCCTGCTGTTTTTTTTTGGATACGGTGCATTTTTTTTGTTCCGAAGGTTGACAATCGGTTTATGTAACTATATATTCCGTTTTAACGATTTATAGGAGCACATACCATGAATGAAAACTGCGGATGCAACCCGCCGGACATCATGATCCTGTCCTGTTCAGGCAGCAACAATGCAGGTCAGCTTGCGAACCGGGCCGCCCGGGAGCTGACCAAAGAAGGGATCGGCCGCATGTTCTGCCTGGCCGGCATCGCCGCCGGGATCAGCGGTTTTGTTCAGTCGGCAAAGGATACTGCGCAGATCGTGGTCATTGACGGATGTGACCATGCCTGTGCCGGGACCCTGTTGAAAAACCAGGGCATCCGGTTTGCCGACCATGTGATCGTCAGCCGGCTGGATGTCAGAAACACAGACGGGGATCACCTGGATCCCGATGATCTTGCGGCGGTCAAGCATGCGGTCCGACTGGCCTGTAGACTGCCGGTCCAGAAAAAATTTAATTCCCCCAGACCCCTGTCTCCCGGGGACCGGGCCAAGTCCAGGCAGCTGGAGGGCAAATGCTGCTGAACAATCTCTGCCATGACAGCCACCGTGATGTAATCTTTTTATTTGATAACAGGAACCAAGCATGAAAGAGTTTATCAAAGTGATGAAAGCCCTGTCTGATCCGGCACGGGTGAAAATCATGAAAATGCTTCAGCACAAAACCATGTGCGTGTGTGAAATCCAGACCGCCTTGGACAAAGCCCAGTCCACCACCAGCAAACACCTTAAAATCCTGGAGGATGCCGGCCTGATCACCTATCAGAAAAACGGGCTGTGGGTGAATTACAAACTGTCGGACGGCACCCAGAGCCCGTTTGCCGCCAGCCTGATCAGCCATCTTTACCACTGGCTGGAGGATGATTCTGACATTAAAGAACTGGTCCGGCAGCTGCCCGGCATTGACCGGAATATCATATTGAACCGGAACTGATGGTTTCGTAAAGGAGTCGGCAATAATGAAAGAAAAAACCAAACTGCTCATTCTAGTGACCTTGTTTCTCATGGCCTATTTCATCCCCTGGGCACATCCGGTCATCCGGCAGTCCGGACTGGAGGCGTTCATGATGCTCCGGGAATATGCCAGGGAACATGTCCTGACCTGCCTGATTCCGGCGTTTTTCATCGCCGGCGCCATTGCCGTGTTCGTATCCCAGGCATCCGTACTCAAATATTTCGGCAATCAGGCCAATAAAATTCTGTCCTATTCCGTGGCATCGGTGTCCGGCACCATCCTGGCGGTCTGCTCCTGCACGGTGCTCCCCCTGTTTGCCGGTATCTACACCCGGGGGGCGGGCATCGGGCCAGCCACGGCATTTCTGTACTCCGGTCCGGCCATCAATGTGCTGGCCATCACCATGACCGCCAAGATCCTGGGATGGCAGCTGGGCCTTGCCCGGGCCATTGGTGCGGTTGTTTTCGCAGTCATCACGGGTTTGCTGATGTCGGTGATCTTCAAAAAAGACGACATGGCCAGAACCGGAGGCCAGATCTATGTGCCGGATGAAGATGACACAGGCCGGACCCTTTTTCAGGACAGCATCTATATTTTGACCATGGTGCTGATCCTTGTTTTTGCCGCATTCGCCAAACCGGCCCCGGACGCCACCGGACTCTGGCCGGCCATCTTTGCCGCCAAATGGTATATCACCATTTTTCTTTTAATTGCGCTGGGCTGGATGCTCAAAGCCTGGTTCACCAAAGATGAGTGCGTATCCTGGATCGACGCCACCTGGGGATTCATGAAACAGATCTTTCCGCTGCTGTTCGGCGGTGTGATCGTGGCGGGATTTCTTCTGGGCCGGCCCGGTCACTCTGCATTGATCCCCGAGCAGTACATCCAGACCCTGCTGGGGGGCAACTCGCTGTGGGCCAATCTGTTCGCCTCGGTGGCCGGGGCGTTCATGTACTTTGCCACTTTGACCGAAGTCCCCATTCTCCAGGGGCTGTTAGGTGCCGGCATGGGCAAGGGCCCTGCGCTGGCCCTGCTGCTGGCAGGACCGGCCCTGTCATTGCCCAACATGCTGGTGATCGGCGGGGTCATGGGCGTGAAAAAAACAGCGGTGTTCTGTGCCATCATCATTGTGATGTCCACCATCGCCGGTATGATTTATGGTACGTTTATCGTATAGTGCAACCCCAAACATACATTTAAAGGAGTCACATCATGGAAATCAAAATACTGGGCCCTGGATGCCCCAAATGCGAACAAACCGGTAAAATCGTGGCAGAAGCCGTGGCTGAAACTGGGGTGGAAGCCACTGTGGAAAAGGTGACCGGTGTCATGGAAATTGCCGGATACGGCGTTTTCGGCACCCCGGCCGTGGTCATTGACGGGGATGTCAAATGCGTGGGCAAAATCCCCAAAAAAGAGGATGTCAAATCCTGGCTGAC
>CALGAJ010000089.1 GCA_937951975.1 uncultured Desulfotignum sp. | reverse complement strand
GGAATCGGTTTTTTCCATTGGACGGGTTTACAGCGCCAATGTGTATGACCGCCGGGGAAAACGGATTTTAAACCTGGGTCTGGCCGAGCCGGACGATCAGCGGAAAAAGTTCACAGAACTGGCGGCGGAAGGGCAAAAACGCGGTGAATACGAGCAGATCGCCGGGCGGCCGGTGTATTCCTATTTTGTACCGCTGACCGATACCGGGGGGCAGATCAACGGCCTGCTCCAACTGACCCGGAAAGAAAGTGAATTCATTGAAAACTTTCATGCCTTGCGGGTTCATGCGGTACTGTTGCTGACCGTGCTTCTTACGCTGCTTTCCGGGGTGGTGTTGTTCGGTCATCATCGGGCCGTCGGCGTTCACTTGAGACGTCTGATGGACAGCATGTCCCGCATCGCCGAAGGGGATCACCGGCATCGATTCAGATTCAGCGGTCCCAGGGAGATCATTGTTCTGGGAAAAACGTTCAACCACATGCTGGACCGCATGGAAGAGGCTCAAAAAACCATTCTGGCGCACCGTAAAAAACAGGATGAACTGGAACACCAGGTGCGCCGGAACGAAAAACTGGCGGCCCTGGGCCGGTTTGCCGCAGGCACGGCCCATGAGCTGGGGACCCCTCTGAGCACCATCGGGGGGAGGGCCCAGCGGGCCCTTCGGGACAGAAACCTTCCGGAACATCTGATTCAGGTGTTTGAAACCATCCGGAACGAAGTGGGCCGCATGGAGTATATCATCAAGCAGCTGTTGGATTTCAGCCGCAGGAATCCGTTGCGGCGTGGGCCTGCGGATGTGTCCCGGCTGATGGAATCTGCTGTATCGGCTGTCCGGGAGGAGGCCCTGACAAACCGGTCCCATATTCACTGCCGGCTACCCGAAATCCGGACGATGGTCTTTGTGGACGCCATCCGCATACAGCAGGCATTGATCAATTTATTGAAAAATGCCGTGCAGACCACCCCGGGTGCCACGGTATGGCTGACCTGCGCCTGTGAGAACGGTCAGATCATCTTTCATGTGGAGGATGACGGGCCGGGAGTGACACCGGAGAACCGGACCCGAATCTTTGATCCATTTTTTACCACCAAATCGGTGGGCAAAGGCACCGGCCTGGGATTGTCTGTGGTACATGCCGCTGCCCGGGAACATGGCGGAAAGGTGTCATTGACCGACAGCCGGAATGGCGGGGCCTGTTTCATTCTGCAGATCCCCTGCGAAGAACCGGAATCAAACAACCAGGAAAAGGGAGACGTATGAAACAGTCCAAGACCGGTTCGAAAAAAGCCGTATGGGTCATCGAGGATGATCAGGCCCTGGGCAGCCTGTTGTGTGAAGAAATTCAGGATGCCGGTCTGACTGCCCGGTGGATGCCGGATGCGGAAAAAGCGTTTGAGGCAGTGAAAATCACAGTGCCGGATCTGATCGTATGTGATCTGAAACTGCCGGGGATGGACGGGCTTGCGTTCTTGAAAACCGTGCGGGATCTGGCCCTGGAACATCCTCCGGGATTTCTGATGATCACGGCATTTGGAACCATTTCCCGTGCAGTGGAAGCGTTGAAGGCCGGGGCGGATGATTTTCTGGCCAAACCCCTGGACCTGGAACATTTTGTTCTGTCTGTGACACGCACCTTGGAAAGAAGGCAACTGTTGGAAACCGTCAGCCGGATGCGCGGGTTTCTTTCCGCTGACGGATTTCACGGCATCTTCGGTCAGAGCCGGGCCATGCGATATCTGTTCAATCAGATCCGCCAGGTGGCAAAAGCCAGAGGCCCGGTGCTGATACTGGGGGAAAGCGGAACCGGAAAAGAACTGGTGGCCGGGGCCGTGCACAAGGAAAGCGACCGGGCCGACGCCCCTTTTGTGCCGGTCAACTGTGCCGGTATCCCCGAAAACCTCATGGAAACCGAATTGTTCGGCCATGCCAGGGGGGCATTCACCGGTGCCGGCAAGAGCCGGCAGGGGATTTTTGTGGAAGCACGGGGTGGGTCTCTGCTGCTGGACGAGATTTCGGAAATGCCCTTGTTTCTTCAGGCCAAACTGCTGCGGGTCCTTCAGGACGGCAAACTTCGCCGGGTGGGAGAGAACATCGAAGATCAGGTGGATGTCCGTATTCTGGCCGCCACCCACAGAGATATCGATCACGAAGTTCAAAACGGCACGTTCCGGGAAGACCTTTTTTTCCGCCTGGAAACATTTACGCTCAGGGTGCCGCCGTTGAGGGAACGCGGTCAAGACATCGAACTGCTGGCGGACCGGTTTCTGCGGCAGTTTTCTCTGGGGCAGGGAAAGACTTTGAAAGGATTCTCCCCCCGGGCCCTGGACCTGATTTCACAATACCCGTTTCCCGGAAATGTCAGAGAACTCCGCAACGCCGTGGAACGGGGGGTGACATTTGTCACCGGAGACCGGGTCCGGGCGGCCCATCTGCCGGCACGTATCAGAAACCAGTCTTCAGTCAGCCATTCGCTTTCCGCGCCGGATCAGGCATTCACATTTCCGGAAAATGACATGGATCTGCCGCCTTTGGCGGAAATCGAACGCCGCTATATTGCACATGTCCTGGACCGGGTGGGGGGGAACAAACGGCGGGCCGCGGCCCTTTTGGGGATCGGCCGGCGAACCCTTTACCGCCGGCTGGGCAATGATATGCCGGATGCGGCAGGCAGGTCCGGCACATGAAATTTCGATAACACTTGTCTCCGGGTTTTTTTCCATGATATACACATTAAAATGTATACACCATGCAGAATAAACTGGCATGAAATGTCAAGATTCTTTAACCATGAAAGGCACGACAATGAATCAGTTACAGCAGTTGGCCGACCGAATCATCAGCCGTGTGAACGTGAACCTGGATGAGTTCGGGTTTGATACCGAACCCTTTGTGACCCATGCACTGGATCATGAAAAAATGCTCAAGTTTTATGCGTTTTACGGTATCACCTCCCATCATCCCATCTATTTTCACTTTAAAAACTCCAACATTGCCGGCAGTTATTTTTTAGGCAAATGCTATGTGGGCCGTTCCGCTATTTATAAGAGCGATATCCGGGGAGATGAGCTCAAGCGGAAAGGAGATAAAATCCGATCCACCAAAGATATTCCTTTGGTGGAAGATGAAATGATCACCATCCGGGACAGCCTGTTGTACAAAACCCTGGTGCACAGCAATTCCCACAATCCGGAAAGTCCGGAAGAATTCGGCATCCGAAACACCATTTCAAGCCATTACGTCAATATTCACGGCTCCACCCTGGAAGGGTGTTTTTTAGGGCCGTTTGCCACTGTGGATCTGATGAACCTGCATTCCTGTATTGTCGGGGATTTTTCCTATATCCAGGTGGGAGAACTGTTTCACCGGAAGATTGAACCCGGAACCATCTGGATCCGTAACCAGCATTTTGAATTCAAATTCAAATATGACAAAACCGCATTGGATTATTTTGTGGGGGTCAATGATGTGTTTCAGCCCCGGGGGATCATGTATGACTTTGTGAAAAACAGGGAAGCCGACTATGAGCGGCTGTTTGAAGTCATGAACCTGGAGCCTGTGGATGCGCCGTTCACGTCGGCCGTGAACCGGTATGCCGTTATTCAGGGGGATACCCATATCGGCGAAAATGTGCTGGTGGCCCAGCGGGCGTTTCTTGAAAATGCCGATATGGGGGATGGCTCCAATGCCCAGGAAAATACCTATATCATCAATT
>CALGAJ010000088.1 GCA_937951975.1 uncultured Desulfotignum sp. | reverse complement strand
AGTCCGCATCCCCCCACCACACCGAGAAATTCATCTTTGTGAAAAACAGGGACCACCAGTTTGGTCAAACCGGCGTCACATTCTTCCACCAGGGGTTCACTGGATTTTTTCACCATGGCGTTCATGTTCATGTGAGCCGCGGAACAAATAAACGTCTGGCCTTTTTCAATGGATTTGACGGCAGGGCAGAGCGGATTGGAAAAATTTTTTACCGTGGTGATCCGGACGCCTTCAGGGTTGAATACCGACCCCTGAAGGTTGAATTTTTTATACAGGTCGATTTCCAGCGCTTCCCAAGTTTTCAGAGGACAAAGATCTAAAAGGGTCATATCAGATTCCTACAAAAATTTGAATCATATCCACGTATGATGTGAATGTCAATGAAGTCTGGAACCCCGGGATGGTGACACCTTGTTTTAAGGGGTAAGATAGGAGGGTAAGATGCCACCATCCCGGGGTTCCAGACAGTTTTTTAATTTTTTTGGGTACCGGGCAGCTAAGATCCATGCCCGGCACAGGTTTTACCAGTGGCCTTCCGTATTGGCGGCGGATGAAAACGTGTATTCTCCCGCCTTGAATCTTTCCACCGCTGATTGAACCGTGCCGGAGACATCGTTGGCCACCTTGATATTGGCGGCATCCAGTGTCTTAAAGGCATTGGGTCCGCAGAATCCGGTCAGAAGCACCTTTGCCCCCTTGTCGCTGACGGCCGCAGCCGCCTGGATACCGGCCCCTTTGAAGGCGTCTTTGTTGGCGGCGTTGTCAATGACTTCCACATCCAGCGTTTCGGAATCCACGACCAGAATATAGGATGCCCGGCCAAAACGCGGGTCCACATCAGCAGACAGATCCGTGCCCGTGGCTGTAACGGCAATTTTCATCACACCTCCTTATTGTCCGCCACCACCGCCGCAGACCTGGTCGTTGGTAATCTCCGGCAGTTTTCCGGCAATGAGATCCATGACCACCGGCTCGATTTCCGGCCGCTGATCGTCATGGTACACGTCAATGCCCACCTGGCGGAATCCCATCAAGGGCCGCATGCCGATGCCGCCCACGATCAGGGCGTTGACCCGGTGCCCCGCCAGCAGGTTCACCGGCACCATGCATCCGCCCTGAACATGCTCCTGGTTGGCCAAAGTGGAAACCCCGGTAATTTTGCCGTCTTCCACATCCACAAAGGTGAACACGTCACAATGTCCGAAATGACCGGACCGGGTGCCTTTGAGTCCTCCCTCGCCATTGGAGGGGATCGCGATTCTTCCGTTTTTCATACATGCTCCTTAAACTGATATTGGTTGTGTCAATGGGTTATTACATCAATCGTTCCAGTTTCATGGCAGGATGTGCCATCACCGTTTCCCAGATATTTCTGACCGCGTTGGCAGCCGGGCTGGTATCATCATATTCCAGCAGCGTCTGAATCTGGATCATGGCTTTGGTAAAGGCCGGATCAAACGGTATTTTTCCTGCCACCCGAATATCATTTTCCCGGGCAATGGTTTCGATGGCCCGGGTCTGGTCCAGGTTCAGATCAAATTTATTGATGCACACCATGGCCGGGATCTTGAAATGGGCTGCCAGTTCCCCCACCCGTTTCATGTCATGGATACCCGACACCGTGGGTTCCGCCACGATGAGAATGGCACTGGCCTGGCCGATGCTGGCAATCACCGGGCATCCGATGCCCGGAGGACCGTCTGTGAGGATCAGATCAATATGTGCGTCTCTGGCCCGTTTTTTGGCCTGTTCCCTGACCAGGGCCACCAGCCGGCCGGAATTTTCTTCCGCAATACCCAACCGGGCATGGACCATGGGGCCGAACCGGGTCCGGGACACAAACCACTGCCCGCAGGTTTTACGGGGAAAATCAATGGCGGATTCCGGGCACATATCCACGCAGACGCCGCAGCCTTCGCAATTCAAGGTATCCACGGTATATTCGCCATTTTTTTCATCAATGGCATCGAACCGGCACAGGTCCTGACACACCCCGCACCCGGTGCACCGGTCCGGGTCGATGACCGCCTCGTTGCCGCCCACAAAATCATGGGTTTCCTGAATATCCGGGGCCATGATCAGGTGCAGATCCGCTGCATCCACATCGGAATCACAGAGCATCAATGAGGATTCAAGTCCTGCGAATGCAGCAGTGAGGCTGGTTTTGCCGGTGCCGCCTTTTCCACTCAATATCACCAGTTCTTTCATGGGGCACACTTTTTTTGATCTGCCAGAAGACAGATTCTCCGGTAAAGGGTTTGAAATTTTTCTTTGTAATCTTCCTGGTGTGAGATGATCAGATCGCCTTTGGAATAGGCCTGGGCAATGGCCCTGTCAAAGGGAATTTCCATGAGCACCGGCAGGTGATGTTCTTCAGCATAGGCATAGACCGCGTCATCTCCCATACCGGCCCGGTTGATGATCAGGCCGTGGGGGATATTCATCATTTTTACGGTTTCCACGGCCAGTTTCAGATCGTTGAGACCGAACGGGGTGGGTTCTGTGACCAGAATGACAAAATCCGTGTCTTTCATGGCGGCAATGACTGGACAGGATGTGCCGGGCGGGGCATCGATCAGCGTGATACCCTGATCCGGGGCCCGGTGGGATTTGACCTGGCGGATCACCGGCGGAACCATGACCTGGCCGATGTCCAGCAATCCCTGGCCGAAATCCATGTCCGGCAGCGGCCCGGTGCCGGTTTCAACGGTGCCTAAAATCCGTTCTTTTTCAGTGACGGCATTTTCCGGACAAATGACCGTGCACCCGCCGCAGGAATGGCACAGTTCAGGAAAGGTGACAACCATGTTTGCGGTGACGGCAATGGCGTTGAACCGGCAGATGTCCATACATTTTTTGCAGAATGTGCACCGGTCCAGATCAATTTCCGGCACCGGTGCAATCACGTTTTCCCGGGAATGGATGTCCGGGTGCAAGAATAAATGGAGGTTGGGTTCTTCCACATCGCAATCCAGCACCGTGACCGGCTGATCCAGTGACGCGGCCAGATTGGCGGCAACCGTTGTCTTGCCGGTACCGCCTTTGCCGCTGGCTATGCTGATGATCATTTATCATTCCTCATAAGTTACAATAGATTCAGTTTTTTCATGACGGCCACCAGTTTTTCTCCGGCTTCCGTATCCGGATCCGGCGGCAGCTGCATGAGAACCCCTAAGCCTTCATAGACGTCATGGAACTGGTCCGAAGGCAGGGTGCTCACGGCGGCACAGCCGGTCACGGGGCTTTTCATGATCACCTGTTCCACCAGGTCCCTGCCGGACATGTCTGCCAGGGTTTCATCCGTGATCAGAAGGGCCACGGTCTTGTCCCTGTCCCTGGCACCGGATACCAGATTCAGGGCTTCCGTACCAGTGGATGTCCAGACCATTTCCATTGGGTGCTGTTTCAAGATTCTTTCAACCGCTTTGAACTTCTGCCGGTTCTGTCCGGCCACCACCACCTTGATCATTCTCTCTCCTTTTATCCCGTATCCGGTATTATGTCGGCTGCGATTCAAAATCCGGGATATATGCTTGAGCAAGCCTTGTGCCAGCCGGTGATATTCGGAATAAAAAACAGGATTTAATCAATATTTCAGCAGGTTAGTTCTGATATGTTTTTAATGACCCCGGATTCGGGGGGCGTGGAAAACGGTAGCAGATGCGCGACCGGTGAGATCATTTTTGATGCCGTATCCGGCCGGGAGCCGGCCCTGTTTTATCAGCTTCGGGTATGAAAGGAGGGGTTCCATGGCTTTTGTCACGTTCAGGACAGCACTTCGGACGTAACACGATTCAGCTGGCTGTCACTGCCAAGCAGGAGAAGAAAATCATCCGGCTTGATGAGGGTGTCTGCATCGATTCCGGTCAAATTTTCCTGGCCCCGCTTCATTGCTACCACCTGAACGCCGAAGTCGCGTGACCAGTTCAGTTCACCCAGCCGTTTTCCGGCAACAGAGCTGCCGGGGGGTACTTTCAATGTTTTCAGAATCTGGCTGTCATGTTTTGAATCAAACCCTCCCGGGACGGTGTCGGATCGGGACAGCAGTTTTCTGGCCTGTTCAATCTGCGGGGCGCTGCCGAGCATCAACAGCTCGTCCCCGGGAAAAATGTGGGTTGCCGGTCCGATATCGGTGATTGAATGCCCATGCCGCTGGATACCAACGATGGAGCATCCCGTTGTTTTCCGCAGGGCAAGCTTGCGCAGTGTTGTTCCCGCCAGAGGGGAATCGTCGGGCAGGGTGTATTCTTGTACATTCAGGTTCCATCCCCCATCCTGCCAGTTGTCGAACAGGTATCTGCCGGAATGGCGATGAGACTCAGTGAGATTATGGTCGAGCAGCGAGACAACGTCGCTGTGTATTCTACTGAAATAGTGCCAGGCAATAAAAACCACCAGACCGGCTGTCAGAGAGGCTGCCGCCAGAACAAGCGGCTGCGGCAGGTCGGTGGGAATAATGTTCCAGATCCAGATGAAGAGCAGAGACATGAATGTGATTCTCACCAGCCTGGAAAACAGCAGGATCTGACGTTTTTTCCGGTTTTTGGTTTCGAGAAACCGTTCCTCCGCAAAGTGGATGATCGCTGTAATGTTGCGCCAGATGGCGATCATGGGAATTAGGCACAAAAGACCGAGAATGGACCAGAAACCGACGTTGGCTGAAGGGTGGAGAAAGATGTCCGGAAACGCTTTTTTAAGAATTCCAAAGAATTTGCCGGCAAACACTATCGCCGTCGACATCACGATGAGTTCCACGGCAATGTGAATCATCCTTTTTTTCAGGGGTGCCCAGAGTGCGGGATCTTGGCCGCTTTTCCAGGAAAACCGCCAGAATTCACTGTAGGCCCCATGGAGCCGTTCCAGGAGCGGCAGGTTTCCTTTAGCGAAAAAAGCGGTAAGTTTCTGGCTGTTTCCGGCGATCAAAGGGGAAAGAAGGCTGGTGCCCAGGACCGTTCCCACAACCGCCGCCTGAAATTGTTCCGGAAACAACCCCCCGGCAATGGCGACTCCGGCGATGATAAAAGAAAATTCTCCCAGCGGTGTCAGACAGAGTGCCGCCCTCGAAGCTGTCCGCATATGCTCTCCGATCAGCAGAAAAGCCATGAAGGCAGCCAGTGATCTTCCCAGCAAAGCCCCGGCCGTTCCTAAAAAAATCCATTTTAGGGCGCCTGGAATCGTATGGATGTCAACCATCATACCGATGGTGACAAAAAAAATGGTCAGGAAAATATCTTTGAGTCCCTGGAAACTCCGTTCAATTAATGATTTCTCACGGGTTTCCGCAATCACCATGCCGCAGAGAAAAGCGCCCAGGGCCAGAGAATAGCCTGCGGTTACGGCGATCAGGGCGCAGGCCAGCATGGCTCCGGCCGCCAGGATGCTGATCCCTTCCGAATTGCCGCCTCTGCCTGCCAGGCGCAACAGCTTTGGCAGAAAAAGAGTGCCGAGAATAAAAATCAGGACGGCAAAACCGATCAAAAGGGTGATCACTTCAATGGGTTGACGTGTCTGAGAGACCCCTTCAATGGCTACGTATGAACCGATGACTGCCAGCATAACGACAGCGACGATATCCTCCAGCAAAGTGGTGCCCAGTGCCAGCTGGCCGTGCCGTTCGTGGCCGAGACCGGATTCCTGGATGATTTTGCTGATGATGGCCGAGCTGCTGTTCATGAATACAGCGGCCAGAACGATGCCGGCGGCGGGGGCGAGTCCGATGATGCCTGCGGACACACGGACGGCACTGAGAACGAGCAGGGCAGTTATGGTTGTAGACAGAACAACCCGCAACCCGAGTTCTTTGATCCGCCGGAGCCGGAACTGAAGTCCGATCGAAAACATGAGAAACACCACGCCCAGCTGGGCGATGATCGCAATGCGGTTTTCATCAGTGACATAAGGGAAGGCAATTTCCGGTGTGCCGACGATCAGTCCTGCCGTGAGATATCCGACTACAGGTGACAGTCCGATCCGGCGGCACAGGTATCCGCAGAACGAAGCTGAAAGCAGGATGACGGCCAGGTCCTGGAGGAACAGAATCGGATCAGTCATCATGGCTCAACACCTTTTTATCCATTGCCCGTGAATGTTTCAATCTTATTTGCATAAATTATTTATGTTATTATGTGATTTTCTTTTTGTCAATAAAATAAACGTTTTTCAGGCAACATCCCTGTCCCTAAGTCGTCATCATGACTGTTTCAATGTCATATCAGACTTCTCCATCCCCTCAAAGCCGGTGAAGTGGGTCCGATTGCAGATGCGCGACCGGTGATATCATTTTTGAAACAGTATCCGGTCTGGCGGTTGAAAGTCACACCCGCCCGCTGGGGTTCCTGACGCAGTTTTTCCGGTTCAGGTGGTTTTGATCCGGTTCCCTGAAACGGAGGCAAAGCAATGCCGGTCAGGCAGAGTGTTGTCTTACGGTAAGGGGGAGGTTCGCCGACAGCTGGTTTTAAAATTCTGGCATAATGTTTGCTTCAATTTCTTGTAATATCGCTGGTATGAACATCGGATTCTGAGGCAAGGGAGGTGTCTTGATGTCAGATCCCTGTAACCGTTCGGCAGCTGCTGAAATTCCGGGTGCCGGAACACCGGAGAACAGGCCGTTGCTCCCTAAAGAATCATGGACGATCCTGGTGATCGACGATGAACCCGATGTCCGGGATGTCATGGTCATCAGCCTGGAAGATGCCGGTTACAGCACGCTTTCCGCGCCGGACGGTGAAACCGGCCTGGCGCTTCTGGCATCCCACGGCCCTCAGATTCTCATTACGGATATCAAAATGCCGGGCATGAGCGGCCTGGAAGTCCTGAAACAGGCCCGGCGCATCCGGCCCCAAACTCAGGTGATCGTGACCACCGGGTTTGCGGACATCAAAAAAGCGGTCACCGCGCTCCAGCATGATGCGTCCGACTTCATCACCAAACCCGTGGACGACACCACCCTGCACCTGGCGTTGAAGCGGGCCATGGAGCGGTACCGGAACCAGAAGGAGCTGGCCGATTACACGCGGCTTCTGGAACAGACCGTCCTGAACCAGGAAAAGATCCTGCACCAGGAGAAAATGATGTCTCTGGGCCGCCTGGCCGCCAGTATGGTCCACGAGATCAACAACCCGCTGTCCGGGATCCTGAACTATCTCCAGCTGATGATCCGGCTGGCGGATAAACCGGACTGGGATGACGCCCGAAGGGTTCGGTTCAAAGATTATCTGGCCGTTGTGTACCAGGAAACCCGGCGCTGTGCCGACCTGGTCTCCGGACTGCTCCAGTTTTCCAGAAAATCCAGCCTTCAATCCGGGCCGGTGGATATCTGTGAACTGATCGGGTACAGCAAAATGCTGTGTCAGCACCGGTTGGAACTGGCGAGCATCGTTCTGGAAATCTTCTGCGATCCGGACATTTCAAAGGTGCCGGGCGATGCCAATCAGCTGCAGCAGTGCCTGATTAATCTGATCTTCAATGCCATAGACGCCATCGAGGCGGGATCGGGAGCGGAATCCGGAGGGAGGGAAAATACAGTATCCGATGCCGGGCCAAAGCCGTCAGGCCGGATTTCATTGACCGCACAGATGGATGAGGCGGGCCGCCAGGTGTGCATCCAGGTGAAGGACACGGGCAGAGGCATCTCCCCGGAAGACCTGCCCCGGATTTTTGAGCCGTTTTTCACCACCAAGCGGAACGGCCACGGCGTGGGCTTAGGCCTGTCCACCGTGTACGGCATTGTCGAGCACCACAACGGCACCATCACTGTGGACAGTGCCAAAGGACAGGGGGCCTGCTTCATCATCCGGCTGCCTGCGGTGGATCAGGGCACAGGGGAGATGCAGGGCAAAGGAGACGCGACAATGAATGACACCGGAACAGCAAAGGAAACCAGCGGATGATGCCTGACTATATGCCGTTACGTGTGGGGGTTTACATCTGTCACTGCGGCGTGAACATCGCCGGCAAAGTGGATGTGGCCGATGTGAGCGACTGGGCCGGGTCCCTGTCCCATGTGGTCGTCTCCAGGGACTATAAGTTCATGTGTTCCGAACCGGGCCAGGCCATGATCGAAACCGATATCAAAGAATATGGGCTGAACCGGGTGGTGGTGGCGTCCTGTTCCCCGAGGCTTCACGGCAGAACCTTCATGGAAACCTGCCGGCGGGCCGGGATCAATCCCTATTATTTCAACATGGCATCGGTCCGGGAACAGGTGTCCTGGGTGACCAGAGACCGGGGCCGGGCCACCCGAAAGGCCCGTCGTCTGGTGGCTGGGGCCGTGAACCGGGTGACCTGCCACCAGCCCCTGACTGCGGGCCTGTCCAGGGTGCATCCGGACGTGGCGGTCATCGGCGGGGGCATTGCCGGGATGCAGGCAGCCATCGATATCGGCAACGCCGGCCTCAAAGTACATCTCATTGAAAAAGACAGCACCATCGGGGGCCACATGCTCCAGTTTGACAAGACCTTTCCCACCCTGGACTGTGCCGCCTGCATCGGCACCCCCAAAATGGTGGAGGTGGCCCAGAATGCCCATATCGCGCTGCACACCTTCAGCCGGGTGACCGAGGTGTCCGGGTTTATCGGCAATTACACCCTGAGCATTACGGAAAAACCCCGGTATGTGAACGCGGACCTGTGCACGGGATGCGGGGAGTGCGCCACGGTGTGCCCGGTGTCCATTCCCAGTGCCTGGGACATGGGGTTGTCGAACCGCAAAGCCATCGGCAGAAGTTTTCCCCAGGCCATTCCCATCACGTTCCAGATCGAAAAAGACCAGACCGCGCCCTGCACCCGGACCTGTCCGGCCGGCATCAATGTTCAGGGATATGTGCAGCTGGCCAGACAGGAAAAATATGACCAGGCCCTGGCGTTGATCATGGAAAAAGCCCCGTTTCCCGGGGTCCTGGGCCGGGTATGCCCGCATCCCTGCGAAACCGCCTGTACCCGGGGGGAAACAGACCGGCCCGTGGCCATCCGGCTGCTCAAACGATATGTGGCCGACATGGCCGGGCCGGGTGCCCGGCAGATTCCGGACATTGAAAATCGGGAGGAAAAGATCGCGGTGATCGGGGCCGGACCGGCCGGGCTGACCGCGGCTTATTTTCTGCGGCTCAAAGGCTACCAGGTCACGGTGTTCGAGGCATCCGGCCAGGCCGGGGGCATGCTTCGCACCGGCATCCCCGCGTACCGCCTGCCCAGGAATATCCTGGATCAGGAAATCCAGCACATCCTGGACCATGGCATCGACCTGAAACCAAATGTCTGCCTGGGAAAAGAGATGGACCTGGCAGGTCTGAAAGCACAAGGGTTCAATGCCGTGTACCTGGCCTGCGGGGCACACCGCTCCCTGAAACTGGGCCTGGAAGGGGAAGACACCCTTTCCGGGGTCATGGATGCGGTGGCGTTTTTAAGACAGATCAATCTGGAAGAAGCGACGGCCTGCCACGGCAAGGTCCTGGTGGTGGGAGGCGGTAATGTGGCCATTGATGCGGCAAGATGCGCAAGGCGGATTCCCGGATGCGAGGTCACCCTGGTCTACCGCCGCACCCGGGAAGAGATGCCGGCGTATGCCGATGAAATCCAAGGCGCTCTTCAGGAAGGCATCACCATCCTGGAGCTGGCCGGTCCGGTCCGGCTGCAAGGGGATCAGGGAACACTCACTCAGGTCGTGTGTCTGAAAAATGAACCGGGACCGCCGGATGCGTCCGGACGGCGGCGGCCCGTGCCTGTGGAAGGATCGGAATTTGTCCTGCCTTGTGACACCCTGATCCCGGCCATCGGCCAGTATCCGGATGACCTGGGCATGGATGGGCTGGCCGGGATCGAAATTACGGGAAAAAACCGGATCAAAGTCAATGAAGTCACGTTTCAGACCGGGGAACCCGGGGTGTTTGCCGGCGGGGACCTGGTCCTGGGGCCGGCCACCGTGGTCCAGGCCGTCGGCCAGGGCCGGGCCGCAGCGGATTATATCCATGAATTTATTCAGGACCCGGCCCGGTTTGCGCAGGGGGCGGATACGGGCATGGAGGATGCGTCCGCCGCCGGCCCGGCGGACATCACGGGGGCTGATAGGTACACGGCTGACGGGGCAGCGCCTCTCTCTGAAAACAGATCTGAAAAAAGCGCTGAAAAAAGGACGTCGAACACTTTCACTCCGGACCCCCACGGGGCCGTGCCCTGGGCCGAACCCGCATGGATGGACCCGGATCAGCGGATATCCGGGTTTGATGAGGTGGAAGCCTGCCTTACCCCGGACCAGGCCCTGGCAGAGGCGGACCGGTGTCTCAACTGCGGGATCTGCTGCGAGTGCAAGGCGTGTGTGGCGGCCTGCGAACGGGAGGCCATCGATCATGACATGACGGAAAAACACTACCAGATCCAGGCGGGCAGCATCATCCTCGCCACGGGGTATGACACCCTGGACCCGACCGCCATGACAAGGTTCGGCTACGGCCGGTACCCCAATGTGTTCACGGCCCTGGAGTTCGAGCGCCTGAGCAATGCCACGGGTCCCACGGGGGGGCAGATCCTGATGCGGAACCATGAGCGGACCTTTACAACGCCTCCGAAATCCGTGGCCATTGTGCATTGTGTGGGCAGCCGGGATGTGAATTTCCACGAATACTGTTC
>CALGAJ010000087.1 GCA_937951975.1 uncultured Desulfotignum sp. | reverse complement strand
AAATCAGCGGCTTTTCTGCATTTCTGAAAAATATCCGCCGTATTTTTCATGATTTTGGATGGAATACATCCCCAGTTGAGACAGGTGCCCCCCAAGTGTTCTTTTTCGATCACTGTGACATCCCCACCTAAGGCCGCGGCACGCAAACCCGCCACATATCCCCCCGGTCCACCGCCGATCACCACGATTTTTTCCGACATGACTACTCCTTTCATGGAAAATCTATTAATTTATCTTTTTCTAATTTCATTTTTCACAAATTTTTTAAAATTTAATTGACATTATCATTAATCTGGTCTAATTATCAAGATAATTAAAAAAAATTTATGTTTTCCTCACTTTCCCAGTATATAAAGAGGTAGAATGAAAATAGATCAGACAAATATCGACATCATCAGGGAACTCAAACAGGGAAAAAGGTCTTTCAAGAAAATTGCGGACAAACTTGAAATCACGGAAAACACCGTCCGGTCCCGGGTGAACAAACTGCAGGAAGAAGGCATTCTGGAGATTTGCGGTCTGGTGAATCCCGACATGCTCCCGAACCACCGCGTGGTGATCATCGGCATCAAACTGTCGGAGATGAACCTGGTGGAAAAAGGCGAGGAAATCAGCCGGCTTCGGGGGGTCATTCACACCAACGTGGTTACCGGGCGGTTTGACCTGCTGATCATGGTCATGTTTAAAAAAGAATTCGGACTTCTGGAGTTTTACACCGAAGAAATAGCCAGAATCAACGGTGTCCGGTCCGTGGAAACCTTTGTTGTATACAAGTCATATAATTTAAAGGTTCCCTATATTTTTTAATCTTTAAATTTTCAAGGACAATATTTATGAAAACCACACCATTGCACCAATGGCACCTGGATGCCGGTGCCAACATGGCTGACTTCGGCGGATATGACATGCCTCTGTGGTATGACACCGGAGTCAAAAACGAACATCTGGCCGTGCTTACTTCCGCCGGTATATTTGATACCAGTCACATGGCCTGTGTCGCTGTGGAAGGGCCGGATGCATTTTCTCTGCTGAATTTCTGCTTCACAAGAGACCTGGCCCCCCTGGCCGTAGGACGGTGCGTGTACGGGGCAATGCTCAATGAAAAAGGTCACTGCCTGGATGACGCCATTGTGGACAAACTGTCGGATACGCAATTCATGGTATGCGTCAACGCCGGTATGGGCGGAGAAATCGCCCGGCACCTGTCCCAATGGAAAAAAGACTGGAATGTCACCATCACGGACCTGACAGACAAGGTCGCCAAGATGGATATCCAGGGAATCAACGCAGCCCGGATTCTGTCAGGCCTGATCCAGTCTCCGGACACGGTGTTTGAAAAAATGCCCTATTTTTCCTTTAAAGGGCATTTTGATCCCAACCATCCGGATGCAGGTGCGGTGAAACTGAAAAACGGCACACCCATGATGCTGTCCCGGTCCGGATATACCGGAGAGTTCGGATTTGAAATCTTTATTGCCCCGGACGCGATTGTGGATCTGTGGAAACTGGTGCTGGCTGAAGGTGAATCTTTCGGCATCACCGCCTGCGGCCTGGGCGCCCGGGATTCGCTGCGGACTGGAGCCGGCCTGCCCCTGTCCCACCAGGATATCGGTCATTTCAAGTTCATGAACCACCCCTGGGATTTTGCCCTGCCCTGGAATGCGGACAAATCCGGGTTTACCAAGGATTTCCTGGGCGCTGACGCCCTGGTGCCTGAAAAAGATGATGTGTATGTGTTTCCCTTTGTGGGAGACAGTTTAAGAAAAGTGGCTGCCGGTGAAACCACCGGGGTGTTTGATGAAAACGAAAAACAGATCGGGCATGTGCTCACCTGTGCCACGGACATGGGCATCACCTGGCATGAGGGGAAAATCGTGAGCATCAACACGCCGGATCTGCCGGACAACATTAAAATCAAAGGCATTGCCTGCGGCTTTGTCATGGTCTCAAAACATCTGGAACCGGGTACGAAACTCATGCTCAAAGAAGGGAAACGCGCCATCAGCGTGACCATTGTCAGCGACATCCGGCCGGACCGAACCGCCAGGAAAAAAATCACCCATTTTATTTAAATTGAAAAGGAGGCTGCTATGAAAGACATCAATGAACTGAATTTACCTGAAGACGTCAAATACACCAAAGACCATGAATGGGCCAAAGCCGACGGCGACACCGTGACCATCGGCATCAATGATTATGCCCAGGATCAGCTGGGTGAAATCGTGTTTGTGGAAATGCCCGCAGTCGGGGATACGTTTGCCGCAGAAGATGAGTTCGGGTCCGTGGAATCGGTCAAGGCCGTATCTGAAATGTACATGCCCATCGCAGGCGAGATCGTGGCCATCAACGAAGATCTGGAAGATGCGCCGGAAAATGTGAACGAAGACTGTTATCAGAGCGGATGGATCATCAAGGTCAAACCATCCGACCCGTCTGAATTGGATGCACTGATGGACAAAGCCGCATACCTTGAGATGCTGAAAGGATAGGTGTCATGCGTTATCTGCCTCATACACAGGAAGATATCCAGAAGATGCTGGCTGTTGCCGGGGCCGGCTCCCTGGATGACCTGTTCAAGACCATTCCGGATGCCGTCAAAGTCAAAGGCGGCCTGAACCTGCCGGAGCCCATGAGCGAGTGGGAACTCAACGACCACATGGAAAAACTGGCTTCGGAAAACATCGCCTGCAAAGGCTACACCTGCCTGATCGGGGCCGGCAGCTATGACCATTATATTCCGGCCATCATTCCATACCTGGTGTCCCGGTCTGAATTTGCCACGGCCTACACCCCGTACCAGCCCGAAGTCAGCCAGGGAACCCTGCAGGGCATTTACGAATTCCAGACCATGGTCACGGATCTGCTGGGCATGGACATTGCCACAGCGTCCCATTACGACTGCGGCACGGCCCTGGCCGAATGCGCCCTCATCGCGCTGCGCAAGAACCGCAAAGCCGACAAGATCGCCGTGTCCGACCTGGTGCACCCCAGCCACCGGCAGGTGATCGACACCTATCTCAAACCCACGGGGTATGAAATGGTGCTGATCCCCCATACCCAAGACGGGCTCACCGATATGGCCGCCCTGGAAGCCATGGACGGCATCGCCGGTGTGGCGGTCCAGTCCCCCAACTTTTTCGGGCATATCGAAGATCTGGCTGCGGTCAAAAAAATCGCGGATGCCAAAAAAATCCTGTTCATCACCTCGTTCACCGAAGCCCTGGCCTGGGGAATTTTAAAAAATCCGGGATCATTCGGCGCTGATCTCGTGGCCGGCGAAGGCCAGAGCTTAGGCATTCCCAAATCCTTTGGCGGTCCGGGCCTGGGCCTTTTAGCCGGAACATCCAAACTCATGCGGGACCTGCCCGGCCGTCTGGTGGGACGGACCAAAGACGCCAACGGCCGGGACGGATACGTGCTCACCCTGTCCACCCGGGAACAGCATATCCGCCGGGAAAAAGCCTCGTCCAACATCTGCTCCAACAACGGACTCAATGCCATGACCGCAGCTATGTACCTGTCCACCATCGGCAAGATCGGGATCCGTGAAATCGCCCAGCTCAACCATGACAAGGCCGTGTACCTGAAATCCGTACTCACGGACGCCGGGTTTGAACCGGTGTTTGACCAGCCGTTCTTCAACGAGTTTGTGATGAAAGCACCCAAGGATTTCAACCAAAAACGGGCGGATCTGATCAACCGGCAGTGCGTATTCGCCGGTCTGGACCTGGCTCCGTATTACCCTGAATTGAAAGACCATTTCCTGTTCTGCGCCACGGAAAAAGTGTCCAGACAGCAGATGGATCAGCTGGCAAAGGAGGTGGCATGATGACCCAGCGGCCAGGCACCAAAGGACTGATATTCAACGAACCCAATGTGTGGGATAAAAGCCGGGAGGGCCGGTGCGCCATCTCCCTGCCCAAAGCGGATGTGGAGCGCGCCCCACTGGATGCTTCCCTGACCGGGGATGCCCCGGACCTGCCCCAGCTGTCCGAACTGGATGTGGTCCGGCATTACACACGGCTGTCCCAGTGGAACTTCGGCGTGGATTCCGGCATGTACCCGCTGGGGTCCTGCACCATGAAATACAACCCCAAAACCAACGAAGTCCAGGCAGCCCGCCAGGGATTTGCCGGGGCACATCCTTTGGCAGGGGATGAGTTTTCCCAGGGGGCCCTGCGGCTCATATACAACCTGGAACAGTATCTGGCAGAAATCACGGGATTTGACGCGGTCACATCCCAGCCGGCCGCCGGTGCCCACGGTGAGCTCACCGGCATGCTGATCATCCATGCGTATCATGCCAAACAGGGCAGACAGCGCTCCAAGATCATCATTCCGGACACGGCCCACGGCACCAACCCGGCCTCGGCCACGTTGTGCGGATACAAGAGCGTCAACCTCAAATCCGGGCCCAAAGGAATCCTGGAACCCCAGGCCGTGGCCGAGGTCATGGATGAGGAAACCGCCGGCATCATGATCACCAACCCCAACACCCTGGGACTGTTCGAGGAAAATATCAAGGAGATCTGCGAGATCGTTCATGCCAAGGGCGGCCTGGTATATGGTGACGGTGCCAACATGAACGCCATCATGGGCGTGGTGCAGCCCGGGAAACTGGGCATTGACGTGCTGCATCTGAACCTGCACAAAACCTTTTCCACCCCCCACGGCGGCGGCGGCCCCGGTTCCGGTCCCGTGGCGGTCAATGAAAAACTGACGCCGTTTCTGCCCATTCCCCGGGTGGAAAAAGAGCTGGACACCTTTAAATTCGTGACGGACTGTCCGGATTCCATCGGCCGGCTCCACACGTTTTACGGCCATTTCGGGGTCATGGTCAAGGCGTATGCCTATATCCTGACCATGGGGGCCCAGGGACTGCTGGATGCGTCCCGCCTGGCCGTGCTCAATGCCAACTACATCAAGGAATCCCTCAAAGGGACCCTGAAC
>CALGAJ010000086.1 GCA_937951975.1 uncultured Desulfotignum sp. | reverse complement strand
CAATCAAAATGCCTTGGATGCATTTGAACAGATGCGCGGCAGGTTGAAACAGGAGATCGCGGAAAAAGAGGGGGGCCGTCTGCTGCAGCGGGTCGACAAGCCGTACAACCTGTGGCAGGTCCGTGTTTTTAAACAGGAACTGGTTCTGGCGGTCAAAAAGATGGCCGGCTGGCTGAACCCGTCCGTGTTCCGTGAAAAATGGTCTCTGATGAAAAGTCAGACAACGGGTTTTGACATCATGGTCTTTGCCGGGTTGTGTCTGGCGGCGGTTGCCGGGTTCAGGGGCATGGCCGTGGTCTCCCGCCGGCCGGGGTTTGTCTCGCTGACCCGGCAGCGGATATCCATTGCTTCTGATCCAGGACTGCATGCCTTTGCTGATCGGGCTCGGCATTGTTTTTGTTCTGTCCCGGACCGGTTTCAACACGGTGTTTCCGGACCTGATCCAGTTTCTCCAGCCGCTGCTGGTGGTGGTGCTTCTGACCCGGGTGACCCGGGCGGCGGTTCGCCTGGCGGTTGAGGGAAAACCGGCGCAGATCCTGGCCGTGGTGCTCAAATGGCAGCCTTTTTTCATCTGGGGAATTCGGATTTTCGCGTTTCTGGCCCTGTTCATTCACCGGTTCATCTCTTTTAAAAGTGCATTGCTGTATCCGTTGTTTTTCTCATTTGAACTGCTTTTGATTGCGGGCGTGTTCCTTTTTTTCCGGGATATCCATCAGATCGATCCGCCTCCCCGGTATGTGCGGGGCATCGGGCTGTTTTTCAAGACATCGGCCGTGGCCGGGCTGATGGCGGATTTGGCCGGATACAGCTTTCTGGCGGCTTACTGGTACATCTCCTGGGGGGTCACCATTGCCGTGGCCAGCGTGACCCTGCTGCTGATCTACTCGATCCAGGATGTGGATCAGCAATTCAAGCAGGCCGTGGAACCGGAGACCGGCAACACCCATGGGATCTCCTATCCCTTCTACTGGATTCTGTCCAATGGGATCTACCTGATCATCGGGGTACTGGTCTTTGTGGCCCTGGTATTTTCCTGGGGGGCCGGGGACCGCATTTTTCCGTTTTTGTCCAAAGTGGTCACCCGGGAGTACAGTCTGGGAAAATTTCAGTTGAGTTTTTCGGGTCTCATGTTTGCGTTTGTGGTCATTTTGATGACCTATGCCATTGTCCGGATCTGGAAGCAGGTGATGGCGGAAAAGATTCTGAAAAAAAGCGGCCTTTCCACCGGGGCCAGGGAATCGATCCTCACCTTGAGCGGATATGTGGTCTGGGCTTTGGGCATTCTGCTCAGTCTCACGGCCTTCGGGCTGAACACCACCTCGCTGGCCATGGTGTTCGGGGCCTTGAGTATCGGCCTGGGGTTCGGACTCCAGAACATTTTCAACAATTTCATCAGCGGGTTGATCCTGCTGTTTGAGCGGCCTATCCAGGTGGGGGATGTGGTGGAGGTGGGCGGCACCTGGGGGGAGGTGCTGAAGATCAATGTCCGGTCCACCCTGGTCCAGACCTATGACAACTCCACGCTCATCATTCCCAATTCCGAGTTCATCAGTTCCCGGGTCACCAACTGGAGCCATAGAGACCCTTACATACGGCGGGACCTGCTGGTGGGGGTGGCCTATGGATCGGATACCGCGCTGGTGGAACGACTTCTGCTGGAGGCGGCGGACCATGTGAATGAGGTGGTGCAGTATCCCAGAAAACCGGTGGTCCAGTTCATCGATTTCGGGGAGAGTTCACTGGATTTCCGGCTTCGTTTCTGGTCCACCATCAATGATTTTCTCACCGCGGAAACCCGGCTGCGGTTCGAGATCGACCGGCTGTTCAGGGAAAGCGGCGTGGAGATCCCATTCCCCCAGAGAGACGTTCATATGAAGGCCTGATCAATTGTCATGGACTGTCCATGCAGATCGTGTTGTGGAATTCTGAAATTTCCGGTTACACAGCAAAGAGATCCCTGATATCCCGGAGCTTGAAGTCAGTCCGGCCCACCACCTGTAAATTTTCAGGTGACAGTGTAACTGATTTGTTTACATCACCTAAAGATTCAGCCCCAGATCCTATCCATTATAATATTGTAATTTCAAATAGTTAAAAAGAGACATTTTCGTTTCAGGTGCTTGGCATGCCCTTTGCTGAATCTCATGGGTGACAGCCATGTGAGAGATGAGGGTCATGTGTATTTTTTGCACATCTGATTAATGTGATGCCACAGGAGAAAAAAAATGAACCTGAACAGAAGACGCTTCATAAAATTGGGTCTTGGAGCTACGGGAGCCGCCCTGACAACAGCTTTCCCGCTCAGACATCTTCAGGTCGCACACGCTTTTGGCGAACATCCCCAGGAAAAACCGCCTTTCCGGGTGATGCGCAAGGTTCCTCAGGTCTGTGCCCGTGCCTGCGAAGCCGACTGTGCTTATTATGTGGTGGTGGGGCAGGATCCTGCCACCGGCCTGGAAAAAGCCGTCACCCTTGAAGGCCGGCCCGAGGACCCGGTATCCAGGGATGGTGGGGCGTTTGTTTGATGCCGGCATGGCTACCCCTGATCTTTCGCCGGA
>CALGAJ010000085.1 GCA_937951975.1 uncultured Desulfotignum sp. | reverse complement strand
ATGCGTCCCCATCGTCTAGCCCGGTCCAGGACACCGGCCTTTCACGCCGGCGACAGGGGTTCGAATCCCCTTGGGGACGCCACCGAACATAATCAAGGCTTTCAGCATTGTGCTGAAAGCCTTTTTTTGTTAAGACACACCATAACCGGTTTTGGTGGGCGGGCATGGAACAGGCGAGAGAATATCATGGCAACTGTTTCTTTTGTAAGGCCGGTCAAGGAGAAATGCTATTGTGCCGGAAAAGATCATCTTACAGGTTGACTCATTGCAAAAATCCTACAACGGCCGGACGGCCGTGGCCGGCATCAGTCTGGCCATCGCGGCGGGGACCTGTTTCGGTCTGCTGGGACCCAATGGGGCGGGAAAAACCACGGCCGTGGAGATCATGGAAAATATCCAGAAGCCGGACCAGGGGCGGATTCTGTTCAAGGGAAAAGTCCGGGACCGGTCATTTAATCAACAGGTGGGAGTCCAGTTCCAGCAGACCGAATTAATGGCATTTCTGACTGTCGAAGAAACTTTGAAAACCTTTGCGGCATTTTACACACACCCTATGCCGGTGGACGTACTGATGGATCTGTGTATGCTCAAAGAAATCAGAAATCAGCGGAGCAGCAAGATATCCGGCGGGCAGCGTCAGCGGCTTTTACTGGGCCTGGCTTTGATCAATGATCCGGATCTGCTGTTTCTGGATGAACCCACCACCGGCCTGGATCCCCAGGCCCGGCAGCATGTGTGGGATATAATCAAAGGAATACGTTCCCGGGGAAAAACCACGGTTCTGACCACCCATTATATGGAGGAAGCCTGGGTTTTGTGCGATGATATTGCCATTATGGATGAAGGAAAAATTATCGCCCAGGGGGCTCCCGAACACCTGGTAAAAACCCATTGTGCGTCCATGCCCCCGGAATCCCGGAACCTGGAATCGGTGTTTCTGGCACTCACCGGCAAGCGCCTGAGGGTATGAGGTCATGAGTCTGAAACGCATGTGGGCATTGTTTGTGGCCCGCAGTCTGGAATTCATCCGGGACCGGGCCGGGTTCGGATGGAATATCCTGTTTCCGTTTCTGCTGGTGGCGGCATTCGGCATTGCCTTTGGGCCGGATGCAAAAAAACAGTTCAAACTGGGGGTGTTCCCGGTGCAGAATCCGGCGCCGGCCCTTGAAACCATCCGGATTCCCGAGGCCTTGAAAACGGATCCGGCGGTTCAACTGGTTTTTTTTAAAGACCTTGACCCGGCACTGGAAAAGCTGCGGCACCATAAAATCGATATTCTGGTTCAGTCCGGGGGTGTGAAAAATCCAGAACCACTCGCATCAAAGAATGATTCCAGGGTGCGATACTGGATATCGGATGTTTCCCCCAGGGGGGCATTGGCGGAAAAGCTGGTGAAAGCCGCTGTGGTACCGGCGGCTTTTTTTGAAAACCGGGTTTACAGACAGGCGGTTCCCGGGACTCTGGTGCGGTATATCGACTGGCTGTTCCCGGGCATCCTGGGCATGAACATCATGTTCTCCGCTTTTTTCGGGGTGGGATATGTGATTGTCCGGTACCGGCGGAACGGGGTGCTCAAGCGGTTAAAAGCCACGCCGGTCACCGCATTTGAATATCTGTCCGCCCAGCTGATTTCCCGGGTGGTGGTGTCCATGGCCGCATCCATAGTGGTGTGGGCCGGATGTGATGCGATATTTTCGTTTCAGATGCAGGGGTCGTATGTGGATGCCTTTATCGTGTTTTTTTTCGGCACCGTGTGCCTGGTGTCTTTTGGACTGATTCTGGCCTGCCGGGGAACCAATGAGGAATTGACCAACGGTATCATCAACTTCATCTGCTGGCCCATGATGTTTTTGTCTGAAGTCTGGTTTTCCATTGAAGGAACCGCGGTCTGGATCCGGCAGATGGCCGGTTTTTTGCCTTTGACCCATTTTCTTTCCGCTGCAAGAAAGGTGATCAATGACGGGGCCACTTTGTCCCAGGTTTCCCAGGAGATGATGATACTGGCGGTCATGAGCCTGGTGTTTCTGGCCATTGGTTCATGGCTGTTTTCCTGGACCCGTTAGGATGACATGGTGTATACTGATCTGGATCAGATCTGCTGACCTTCATTAATTTATTAGGAGATGAATATGAAACCCGTGGTGGCCCTGGTGGGCCGGCCCAATGTGGGTAAATCAACGCTGTTCAACCGGCTGATCCGGGACCGGCAGGCCCTGGTGGATGACATGCCCGGGGTCACCCGGGACCGGCATTACGGAGAAGCCAGGTGGGACGACAAAGCCTTTACCGTCATTGATACCGGCGGATTTCTGGCAGAAGATGATGATTATTTTGCCGCTCAGATCAGAGATCAGCTGGCCGTAGCCGTGGCCCAGGCCGATTCCCTGGTGCTGATTTTAGACGGCCGGGCCGGGTTGTCCCCGTATGACCATGATCTGGCCGCCATGCTCCGTAAATCCGGGAAACCGGTTTTTTATGTGGTGAATAAAATTGAAAATCAGCGGCAGCTGGATGATTTAGGAGATTTTTATGCCCTGGGCATTGACTCCTTTTACCCGGTTTCAGCAGAACACGGTATCGGGGTGGCGGATCTGCTGGATGACCTGGTCGCCGGGTTGCCCGATGCCGTGGAACCGGATGTGAAAGATGACAACACGGTCCGCATCGCCATTGTGGGACGCCCTAACGTGGGGAAATCCAGTCTGGCCAATCAGCTGTTTGGATCACCCCGGGTGGTGGTCAATGAAAAAGCAGGCACCACCCGGGATGCCATTGAACTGGAAGTCCGTCATAAGGGGCGGCGGTTTGTGCTGGTGGATACGGCCGGTATCCGGCGCAAGGGAAAAGTGACTGAAAAACTGGAAAAATTTTCCATTCTCAAATCCCTGAAAAGTCTGGAAAACTGTCATGTGGCATTGATTCTCATCGATGCGGCTGAAGGGGTCACCGATCAGGACATCACCATTGCCGGGTATGCAGAAAAAAAAGGATGCGGTGCTGTTTTTCTGCTCAATAAATGGGATCGGGTGGACAAACAGGAAAAAGGGGAAAAAGCCTATATTTCAGAACTGCGGCAGATGGCCAAGTTTCTGTCCTATGCCCCGGCCATGACCATTTCTGCGTTGACCGGTCAGCGGTGTCACCGGATTCTGGACATGGCTGCCAAAGTATATGAAGAATACGGGTTCCGTATCAATACCGGAACCTTGAACCGGATCATTGCCGATGCCGTACAAAGAGAAGAGCCGTCTTTGCACAAAGGCCGGCGTCTCAAGTTTTTCTATGCCACCCAGGTGGCCACAAGGCCGCCTTGTTTTGTGTGCTTTGTCAATTATCCCAAGGCCGTGCATTTTTCCTATGAACGGTATCTGATCAATCAGCTGCGTCAGATGATTCCCTTGAACCTGACGCCCATCCGTCTTTATTTCAGGGAAAAGACCGGCCGAATGGATTTTTCCGGAAAAACCCGGGAAAAGGAGCGGATTGCCCTTAAAAAAGAGCGGATCACCACAAAGCGGAAAAAAGAGCGCAAAGAACAGAGCCGCAGAAAGCGCCAGCGGGATGGAAATACGGGGAACTGATGAATCTGTTTGACGCCCATTCAGACCAGGATTTGGCCAAAACAGTGCCTTTGGCCGACCGGATGCGGCCCAGAACCTTATCCGAACTCAAAGGGCAGGATCATCTTGTGGGGCCGGACAGCCTTCTGGCCCTTGCCATCCAGGACGACCGGGTGTTTTCCATGATCCTGTGGGGGCCGCCCGGGTGTGGAAAAACCACCCTGGCAAATATCATCGCCCATGAGACCCGGTGTGAATTTGTCCGGATTTCCGCCGTACTGGCCGGGGTGAAGGACGTCCGGCAGATCATTGATACGGCCAGGGAAAAGCGGACATTGTTCAAAAAAAGGACCCTGGTGTTTGTGGATGAGATTCACCGGTTCAACAAAGCCCAGCAGGATGCATTTTTACACCATGTGGAAACCGGACTGATCACCCTGGTGGGGGCTACCACGGAAAACCCGTCCTTTGAGGTGATCCCGGCCCTGGTATCCCGGTGCCGGGTGTTTGCCCTCAAGGGTCTGGAACCCAGACATATCCAGGCCATTCTCGTCCGGGCCGTTACAGATCCGGCCAACGGCCTGGGATGGGATCTGGACCGGTTTCAGAAGGAAGCCTTGCAGTTTCTGGCCCAAAGTGCGGACGGGGATGCCCGCATGGCATTGACCGCGCTGGAAGCAGCCGCCTTTCATTTCAGCGATAAACCTTTCATTTCCCTGGTGGATCTGGAAACCGTGGCGGGGAAAAAAGCGCTTTTGTATGACAAAAGCGGAGAGGAACATTTCAATCTGATTTCCGCGTTCATCAAAAGCATGCGGGGCAGTGACCCGGATGCCGCCATTTACTGGCTTCAGCGCATGCTGGCGGCCGGTGACGATCCTTATTACCTGATCCGGCGCATGGTCCGGTTTGCCACCGAAGATGTGGGCATGGCGGACCCCGGGGCGCTGACCATGGCCTTGAATGCCGGGGAATCCTTTCGGCTGCTGGGCCGGCCCGAAGGAGACGGGTCGCTGTTTCAGGCGGCCGTGTACCTGGCCACAGCCCCTAAAAGCAATGCCGTGTATGCGGCCCAGAAACAGGTGGCCGAACTGGTGGAAAACACCGGATATCAGCCCGTGCCCCTGCATATCCGCAATCCGGTCACAAAACTGATGAAAGAGATGGGGTATGGTAAGGGGTACCGTTATGCCCATGATCATGAGGGCGGATATGCGCCCCAGTCGTATCTGCCGGATTCGTTGGACGGGCAGCGCCTGTATTTTCCCACGGACCGGGGGTATGAGAAAACGGTCAAGCAGCGGCTGTCGGCCTGGATCGCTTTGCGGGACAATCCAAAAAAATCAGATAAAGACTGATCAGGTTCCAGTTCACAGATACGCCCTGGTGATCTGAGTGAGGGTGTCGTGTGCCAGGCGGACGGTGAGGCCCACCATGTCTTCGCCGGACAGGGCGGCAAACATATCCGGATCATCCGCTGTTCTGGCCACAAACCGCAGGCCCTGACGGGTCCGGCCGTAGATGACCCCGTAGGCCGGGGTGTGGTCCGGGTGATAGACAATGGTATAGGTTTCAATGGTTCCCCTGCCTGTGGGGGTCTTGTCCACGGGTATCGGATCAGGGCCTGCCAGCGGATTTTTTTGGTCGGCCGCTGCCGTGCCTGCCAGGCTTTTTTCAGGCCGGCGGCTGCTGTAGATGCCGGCGGCATGCTTGTACATGAACCATCCCAGAGCGGTCACCAGCCCGGTGCGGTACCGGCCGGTGGCGATCTGTTCCGCCAGAGTGGCCACGGCATGCAGATTATAGTTGTTTCCGGGACCGCCGAAAAAACCCAGTCCGCCGGTGAGCGTCAGAGGCCGGGGATCCTTGTCCGAGACCCCGGTCATTTTTTTGGCAATGGATACGGCACAGGGAAAACAGGAATAAAAATCAAAACAGTCCACCTGGTCCAGGGTCAGTCCGGCCCGGTGCAAAGATTTGTCCACAGCGGATTTCAATGGAACACTCACAGTGAAATCGCTTTTTTCCACCATGAAACGCTGCCGGTCCCTGGCATATCCTCCCCCCAGAAAATACACCGGCTGATGGTTTTTTTTACAACAGGCCCGGGCTGCTTTTTCCGACATGAGAATCACGGCGGCAGCCTGATCCACGGTGATGAACGCGTTCATGAATTTGGTGTACGGGAAGGCGACCGGCCGGTTGTTCAAGGACGGAGTGATGATCTCATGGGCTGTTCGGGGGGTCCTGACCCAGGCATACGGATGGCCGGCAGCCACCCGGCTGAATTGAGACCACATGGATCCGATCTTTTCAAGATAGGCGGAAAGGGGCAGGCCCGAGGCATGCCATAAAGCGGTTTCAAACAGGGGGAACCCCTGCAGGGGATGCTGGATGCCATGCAGCGTTTCCACCGGTGCGGCACCGATCGCATCGTCGCTGGCATACGCTTCAGGAATTCCCTGGAGCAGGGCACTGTCCGGCTTAGGGGCATCCGGATCCCGTCTCACATAAGTTTCCGCCCCCACCACCAGCACCTTTTCCAGCCGGTTTTCCGCAATCAGGTCGGCGGCCTGGTTGATCAGGGTCTGGGGGGAATTGCCTCCGATGTTCGAAATATGCAGGAATCCGGGAGTTACCCCCAGGGCCCGGGCCACCCGGTCCGGGGCATCCGGACAGTGGGCACTCAGGGGTCTGACCACCATGATGCCGTCCAGCCGGGACAGCACCGACGGATCGGTCAGGGTCTGTCCGGCCCGCTCTGCCGCCTGAATCATCAGACCCGGGGGATCCAGAGGATTTTTTGTTTCTTTGGGCTGGGTGATCTGGCCCCATCCGGCAACCACCACATGTGTATTCATATGCATTCAGATCCTTGATTACGGTTCAACGATGGCAAAAATAAAACAGTTTTGCTTAAAAAAACATATTTGTCAAATACACGGGGCCGTCATAATCTCTTGTTTTTTGTGCGCCTGTCTGCTATGGACCTTGGGATGGATATGTGCAGTTAAAATGTAACTGTTGTCTGGATAAATCAGTGCCGTTCGATACCAGAGACAGGATGCATAAACAATTGATAAACGCGGAGGTATCAAATGAAAAACGTGGTGATAGTCAGCGGCGTCAGAACGCCGGTAGGATCTTTTGGCGGTTCTTTGAAAGCAGTGTCTGTAAAGGATCTGGGCACCTGTGTCATGAAAGAAGTGCTCAAGCGGGCCGGTCTGCGCCCGGGGGTCACCGATGAACAGGCGGCATTCGGTCCGGAATCCCTGAAAGATCAGGGCATGATCGATCTTGAAAAAAAAGGGTATGACTATGATGACAGCCTGAAAGAACTGTTTGTGGATGAGGTGATCATGGGCAATGTGCTCCAGGCGGGTCAGGGACAGAATACGGCGAGACAGGCCATGATCAGTGCCGGTCTTCCACGGTTTACGCCGGCCATGACCATCAACAAGATCTGCGGTTCCGGTTTGAAAGCCATTGCGCTGGGGGCTCAGGCTATCATGGCAGGCAGTGCGGATGTGGTGCTGGCCGGCGGACAGGAAAGCATGAGCAACGCGCCCATGGCATTGCTGAAAGCCCGGTGGGGACACCGCATGGAACTGACCGGTCAGGGTCCGGTCCATGATTTGATGGTGTTTGACGGATTGTATGAGATTTTTTACGGGTACCACATGGGGCTGACGGCAGAGAATATCGTTGAAAAATACGGTATTTCCAGAGAAGAGCAGGATCAGCTGGCACTGTTGAGTCACAACCGGGCCCTGGCAGCGATCCAGGATGGGACCTTTGCACAGGAAATCGTACCGGTGACCATTGCCTCCCGCAAAGGGGATATTGTGGTGGACACGGATGAACGGCCCATGGAGACCAGCATGGAAAAACTGGCCAGACTGCGGCCGGCATTTAAAAAAGACGGCAGTGTCACCGCAGGCAATGCATCCGGCATCAATGATGCCGCGGCGGCCGTGCTGCTCATGACCGAAGAAAAAGCGGATGAACTGGGCCTGGAGAAACTGGCCAAAATCAAGGCCTTTGCATCCGGCGGTCTGGATCCGGCCTATATGGGGCTGGGCCCGGTGCCGGCAGTGAAAAAAGTGTTGAAACAGACCGGCATGACCATCAAGGACATTGATATGATTGAATTGAACGAAGCGTTTGCGGCCCAGGCCATCGGATGCATGAGGGAATTGAAAATCGATGTGGAAAAACCCAATGAACTGGGGTCCGGAATTTCCATCGGACATCCCATTGGGTGCACCGGTGCCAGACAGATGGTCACCGCCATCCACCAGATGAAACGCAAAGGGTACGGGACCGGTCTGATCTCCATGTGTATCGGTGGCGGCATGGGCATGGCCATGATTATTGAAAAATAAGTTTTTCTTTACTTGAAATGACAGAAATGGTAATAATTTCCGATAACTTCTGCAGATGAATCAACATGGGGTTATGGCCGGGTCCAGCGCCCGGGCTTAGCCCCATCATGACCTGAAAGGATGTGTTCACACATGGATATACCAAGAAAACTGGGCATACTCATTTACAGCGCCGTCCCTGCAATTGTCGGGGGAGGGATCGTCTACCATTTTTTTGGCAGTTTTGTTCAGGTAGTCATTTTTGAAATACTCCTGGTGATGGCGGTCTTAGGCATTTTCAGCAGCTGATATCCCAACGGGTGGTGTCTTGGAACAGACCATTTTTCAAAGAGGGGTTTTTTTCTTTTTTCTGGCCCTGTTCTGTGTTTCCATTCTTCTGCTGGGAAATCTGCTGGCACCATTTACAGCCACCATTGTTCTGGGCGGGGTGATCACGGGTGTGTTTCAGCCGGTGGCCAATGTGTTCGCCCGGAAAATGTCCATGCGGACGGCCTCGGTATTGACCTGCATCATCATTTTTTTCGTGGTGTTCATTCCGGTGGTTTTTTTTGTGGGGGTCCTGTCCAGAGAAGCACTGGGGCTGTATAACATGGCCAGAGACGCCGTGTTTTCAAATCAGTTGATCCAGGCCCTGGAAAACACCCGGGCCCTGGAACGGCTCAATGATCTGCTGGCCCGGGCGGGAATCCAGAAGACCGTTTCCTGGCAGGAGTTGTTCGCCCCGGTGTCCGAGCTGGGAAAAATGCTGGGGCTGTCCCTGTTTCAGCAGGCCCGGTTCATCACATCCAATCTGCTGAATCTGGTG